>JAPLER010000111.1 GCA_026391115.1 Bacteroidota bacterium
CCACTAGCTAAAGTTCTGATATCAACTATTTGCTTTTCAATATTCACTGTTAACTCTTTTTGTGTTCTTCCTAAATAATCAGTAATAATGATTTGCTTGGCGTTGCTGCAAGTAATGTTTATAGCATCTTTGGCAGGGTTGGGGTAAATATTAATAGTTGATTGTTTATAGTTGGTTGTTGATAGTTTCTTTGTTTCGCTGTACTGTATTTTACCATCATTATCTATTGCTGTAATTCTGTAGTATAAAGGTGTTGGGTATTGGATATTGGTCTTTAGGTCATCTGTAAATTTATATTCATTATAGTTTTTATTATTGGCTTTTACTTTACCCACAGCAGTAAAATCTGTTCCATTTAAACTGCGTTGTATTTCAAAATGGTTAACATTTACTTCATTACTAGTTTGCCAAATATTTTCAACAGATTTCTCGAGGTTTCTCACTACGTTCGAAATGACGTTGTACGAAATGAATTTTAATGGTAATGGATAGTTGGTTTCAAAACAACCTAAATCGGGGTTGGCACCATTAAAAGGCAAGCCAATATTTACACCAGCATCTATTAAATCGCTGCTCTGTACCAAGTGCATAAAGTTAATATCTGGTAAACTGCCATCTGCTTTGCGTGGATTTCGTAAACCGGCAGAATCTATAGCTAAAAAATCGGCTGTGGTAGTTGTAACACCTGTTTGCCAGCTATTATTTGTTCTTACACAAACAGCTCTAAAAACATCGGTTGCTCCACTGCTAAGCGATATGCAGTTTTTTACAATCATTACTTCTCCTGCATTGGGGTCATTATTGTTTAAGCCAAAATTGGGTTTGTTTTTATAGCCAGTACAATTGTATAAAACCATACTACCATTGTTATTATTTTGATCAAAACCTTTAACCCTGTTGTATGCAGATAAACATCTTGTAAGCGTTGCATCGTGCGTTTCATTATTGCCACCCATTTTAAAACCATTGCCATTACCAGCGCTTGCAACACCACTTTTTAAATAACCATTCATAAAACACCAGCAACTATCGTATGTAGTTGATGGGTTTGTACCTAAGCCAGTACTTAAAAGACCATCCCAACCATCATCGCTATTTTGCCAAGCACGACAACCTTTAAAACTATTGCCTGTGCCTACATCTAACTTTGCAGCAAATCCATCGGCATTACCATCTTTATTGGTTGCACTTGTGGAATCTCTGTTGTAGTATGAATCGCAATTAATGATTTGATTGTTATTGGCACCATTGGCAAGTTGGCAACCTGTATCTCTGTTTTCATAAAAATTACATTGGTCAATAATATTATAAGCACCACTTATATGCATTCCATTATCACCTGCTTTATAAATATCAAATCCTTTTATAGTCCAATAACTTCCACTTACTTCAATACCTCTATTACTTGTACTTGTTGTCATTCCACTGCCATTAATTGTAGGTCTTGTAGCATCTCCTGGATAAGCCAATAATGAAATTCTATTAACAGCTGTACCACTTTTAGACAGATTAATTTTTGTTGCGATATTGTAATTTCCACCACGAACGTAGATAATATCTCCAGCAATAGCTTTAGAAACTGCTTTGCTAATGGTTAAAAAAGGAATGTTAGTAGCAGTGCCTAAATTATTGTCGTTGCCATTAGTAGCAACATAATAAACTGTAGCAAAAGAAATTTTTGAGACTAGCAAGAGCGTCAATAAAACTATTTTTTTCATAACAAAGCAAAGTGTGAAATTAAACGAAATGCTTATCTGTAAAGGCTTTGGATATGCAAACGATTGCAAGTTTTGTTTTATTATTTGCCTTTAAAAAATAAAATTCGAGCTAAATGTGTTTGTAGCAAATAGCAATGTGAATACTTACTTTAGCAAAAAATAGACTTGCTATTATATTTGCCCTTTAAATTTATAATATGTTAAAAGTTGGCGTTTTTGGTGTAGGACACTTAGGTAAATTTCATTTAAGCAATTGGAAAGAAATTGCAGGTGTGAAATTAGTTGGTTTTTTTGACCCCAATAATGAAACTGCAAAGCAAGTTGCTGCTGATTATGATTTAAAAAGATATACCGACGAAGAAAAGCTGATGGATGCTTGCGATATAGTTGATATTGTTGTGCCAACTCAATATCATTTTGATTTGTGTATAAGTGCTATAAGAAAAGGAAAACACATTTTTGTAGAAAAGCCACTTACCTACACCATACAACAAGCAAAAGACATCATGTCAATGGTTAAAGAAGCTGGGGTAAAATTGCAAGTTGGACACGTAGAAAGATTTAATCCTGCTTTTTTGGCTTTGCAAAAAGTAGATTTAAAACCAATGTTTATCGAAGTGCATCGTTTGGCTCAATTTAATCCACGTGGTACCGAAGTGAGCGTGATTTTAGATTTAATGATTCATGATATTGATATCATTTTAAGCATTGTTAAAAGCACAGTTAAAAATATAAGTGCAAGTGGTGTTGCAGTGTTTATTTAACAAGTAGTAGAATTAGTATGAAGAAAATGAGGAAGATGAGAATTATGCAAAAAGATGCATACATAGGTGTTGACTTTTTAGAAAAGAAAGCAGAAATAATAAAAATAAAGTCGGCAGATGATGATAAAAAAGTGTTTTCTTTTGATGTAGAATTACCCAATAGAAATAAAAAAACAATTGCAGTAGCCAACCCTAAAATTGAAGATGGAAACGCAATTAAACTTGAATTGGAAAGCTTTGTCAATGCCATTATTAACGATACTCCAACTGTAGTAAGTGAAGTAGATGGGTATTTAGCAATGGATGTTGCTCATCAGATATTAAATAAAATTGGAAATGCAGTTGTTAGTTAAAGATTTTTTTTGCTTGTAATAAAACAATGATATACTGCTATATAATAAATGCAAAAACCCTTACACATTGCTTACTATGTAATTGCTGATTTTATTGCTAGTGCAATAAGTTGGCTATTTTTGGGTGTGTATATTTTTTGTGATAAAAATATAGCTACATTAATATTTACTTCATTCAGTATAGTACCACTTTTTTGGCTTGTTCTCTTTTTGTTATCTGGTAGTTACGCCTTACCTATATATAAAAAATCTAGACTAAACGAATTTACAAATACATTACTAACCGTAGCTGTTGGTAGTTTTGCAATTTATTTATTGCTACTTTATAAAGGCAATATTGTAGGTGGTTTATCTCATTACAATACACTTTTTTCAATAATTGGCATCAATTTTTTATTTGTTTTTTTAAGTAGATGGATATTGCTAGTAAAATCTAAAAATGATTTTTTAAGTGGTAAAATTTCATTTAATACAATCATTATTGGCAACAATAATCAAGCTGTAAAAACCTATAAAGAGTTGCAAAAAAACTTTGCTTATTTGGGCTATAAAATTATTGGTTTTGTAAGTGATGATAATAATAAAAATGGCTTACACAAATATTTACCTAATCTAGGAAATATAGATGCTTTACAAAAAATTATTGATGAACAAAAAGTAGTAAATGTTGTAATTGCATTAAACAAAAATCAAAAAAATATAACAGAAGAAATTATTAATCAACTTGCATTAAAAGATGTTGAAATAAAACTTGTCCCTGATGTGTTAGATATACTTTCTGGTTCAGTAAAAACATCTAATGTTTTGGGTGCTACGTTAATAGATTTAGATACTAGCCCTTTAAAAATTTGGCAACATAATGTAAAAAGATTGGTTGATGTTTTATTTGCGTTTGCAAGCTCTATTATTTTAATTCCAGTATTTATTTATGTTGCTTTAAGAACAAAGTTTTCTAGCAAAGGCAATATTATTTACACCCAAGAAAGAATTGGTTATAAAGGTCGTCCATTTGCTATTTATAAGTTTAGAAGTATGTATGAAAATGCAGAGCAAAATGGACCTCAATTGAGTAGCGATGATGATGAACGTATAACTAAGTGGGGTAAAATAATGCGTAAATGGAGACTTGATGAATTGCCACAATTGTGGAATATCTTAATTGGCGATATGAGTTTAGTTGGTCCAAGACCAGAACGTAAATATTATGTTAATCAAATAACAGCAACATCGCCATATTATAATTATTTGTTTAAAGTAAAACCAGGCTTAACTAGTTGGGGAATGGTACAATTTGGCTATGCCGAAACTGTTGAACAAATGATTGAACGTATGCAATACGATTTGATTTATATAGAAAATGCTTCGCTGCTTTTAGATTTTAAAATTATGATTCACACAGTAAGAATAATAGTTTTAGGAAAGGGTAAATAACTGTGTATTTATAAATGCATTTTTTTATTTTGAAATACTGTAATCATAGTTCACTTTTTTGAATATGCCATTTGTTTTTCCTTCAATACTTGCTAATAAATTTTTACCAAACAATCTGTAGTTAATTCTTTGAGGAAAATCGTGTTCACTATTCTCACAAATAAACTCTTTATTTTTATGGAAAATGATTTTAAAAGCAACAGGATTACCATTGTTTTGATTTAAAGTTGTGGGTATATAAAACCAATCATTGTTTATTTTCTTTAACTCAACTTTTTCTTCTGGTATGGTATCTCTATCTTTTACAAATCCACTAAAACCAATATATAAACTATCGTTTTGTTTTTTCCAGCTTTCTATAATACCACCCTTGTTGGTACTCATTTTCCAGTTGCCAAGTAACCAATCAAAATTTTTTTTTAATTGACTTTGTGCTGAAGTTGAAACAAACACTAATGCTATTAAAATATATTTCATATTACAAAATTTAGCCACAAATACATAAATTATTTTACACAGCAAAATATTATACTAACCTTTCTTTTTTACATTTTTTCTCTCGTCATTTATTAACATACCTTGCAGGCTATCATTGGTCGAGTTTGAATCTTTAACTGGTTTATTTGAATTTGGGTTTATACTTTGCTTTTGTATTGAATCATCTTTTTCAGCAAGCGTTAAGCTATCATCTTTTTCGCTATTTAATTCAATTAATCCATTAATAGAATCTAATCTATGTTGCCTAGCTGCCTCCATTTTATCAATAGCTTGTTGCATTAATTTTGGGATACACTTTTTGTTGGTCATATCTTCCTCCAGCTTCTTTCTTGAACCAGCTGCAATGGTATCATTCAAATATTTTTCTATTAACAAACTAGCAATTGGGGCGGCAGTTTGGCTACCAAATCCTGCGTTTTCGCACATTACAGCTATTGCAATTTTTGGATTATCTCTTGGTGCAAATGCACCAAAAAAGCTATGGTCTTTTTGTTTTTCACCACCGCCATAGTTTTCTACAGTTCCTGTTTTACCACATACAACAATGTCTTTAATTTTAACGCCAGCACCAGTGCCATAATCCATTACACCTTGCATACCATCTTGCACAATATCAAAAACACTATCTGGCACATCAAGTGTTTTATGTTTTGTTTTGTAAGTATCTAATAGATGATTTTCATCGCCACCTTCTATACTATCTATTAAATGTGGTGTGTAGTAGTAACCTTTATTGGCAATGGTTGCCATTACATTGGCAAGTTGAGAAAGTGTAGTTAAAACCTCTCCTTGTCCAATGGCGTTTGAAATAATATTGCAGCTATGCCAATTTGTTTGATGCATTTTTCTATAAAAAGCAGATGAAGGAATATTACCTCTTCTTTCAGACGGTAAATCAATACCTAGTTTTACACCAAAACCAAATGAATTTGCATATCTATTAAATTGCTCCAATGCACTGTCTGTATTAGGAAATCTAGGTTGGTCTAATATTTTTTTATAAACTGTTGCAAAAAAAGTATTATCGCTTACAGCTATAGCACGTCTTATATCAAAAGTGCCTTTGTCTAGACATTTGGGTTTGCCTGTACCACAACCATAAAATGCACCACCACAACTTAAAGAATATTTATCATTGATAACGCCTTCTGTTAAACCCACTACACCAACCAATGTTTTAAATGTAGAACCCGGAGAATAAGTACTTTGTACTGCTCTGTTCATCAATGGCAATCTTGGGTCAATTTGCATTTCTCCAAAGTGCTTTCTTTTTTCTGGTCCGGTTAAATAATTGGGGTTAAAAGTTGGAGCACTTACCATACACAAAATACCACCAGTTTTTGGATCAATAGCAACTATACTACCTACTTTATTGCTCATTAATTTTTCGCCAAGTTTTTGTAATTCAATATCAAGACTGCTGTATAAATGCTTGCCAGCAATGGGTGTGGTATCATAAGCACCATTTTCGTAACTACCCATATCTCTACTCAGCTTATCTTTTATTAAGCGTTTAACACCACGAGTACCCATTAACACTTTTTCATAACTCAATTCTAGTCCAGATTTTCCAGCATAGTCACCCATTTCATAACCTTCGCCATTGTGCTTACGCAAAAAAGTGGTATCTACTTCGCCAATATAGCCCAACACATTACCTGCTGCATTGTATGGATAACTACGAACAGAACGTTCACTTAATTCAAAACCAGGAAAACGATGCATATTCTCTGATAAACGTGCATATTTTTCTTGTGTTAATAAACTCTCAAAAATGCCAGGTTTTACAGCACTGCCTGTTTTATTTTTTACTTTTTCAATTCTTTTCTTAAAAGCAACAGTATCCATTTCCATAAACTTACAAAATGCAATCGTATCTATTTCTTTTATTTTAGAAGGCGTAACAATCAAATCATACATTGTTACATTTTCAAGTAAGCTATTTTTATGTCTGTCAAAAATAATTCCTCTGTTGGGATAAATTACTCTACGCAAGTAAGCGTTTTCATCTGCTTTTTCTCTTGAATTAGAAAAAAATTGCAAATGAACAAGCTGCAACACAATAATAATAAAGGTTGCAATAATTATGGTTTTAATAATTCTACTACGATTTTGATTGAAAACAGACATTTTTTGTGTTCGATATTATATATGTGTGATGTACGATTTTGTAAGCGAAATTATATAGAACTGTTACTGCATTATAAATGTGCAAAACAAAAAAACGCTAGCCATTTAATGCGTAATATGAATAAAAAAGTGTGTAACTATTTTTTAAATGTTGCCTTAAAGTAAAGTAAAATTCCACTAAGAACTAGTATTACACCATTAGCAATTATTACAGGTAATAATTCTTTTACAAAACCATAAATAAGCCAAATAACTACACTGCTAAACACAATGAGCAACATAAAAATATTTAAATCTTTTACGCTTTTGGTTTTGTGTGCCTGAATTACCTGAGGCAAAAAAGTAATGGCACTTAAAAATGCAGCAAATAATCCTAAATAATCAACCCAAGTATTACTACCCATAGTTTATGTGTTTTGTATTAAACAAAAATAGGCACACATTGCCGATGCTGCTTTTTTAGTTTTGTTTTTAATTTAGTAATTCGCCCAACAGAGTTTTCTTTTACTTTCGCCAACTAAAAATTTGCTGTTTATGCTAGAACCTGTTATAAAAAAGAATGATAAAAAAGCAACCGGGTTAATTATTGCTGTTTCTGTAATTGTATTTGTAGTGGTTGCTATTTTGGGTAGAGAAAAACCTAAAATGAATTTAAGTTTTGATGTTCACATTTTTGCTACTATAAATGCTGTTTTAAATAGTTTAGTAGCTATTCTATTAGTAGCTGCTTTGGTTGTTGTAAAAAAAGGTAAATATGTATTGCATAAAAAAATGATGTTAACAGCATTGCTGCTTTCCTTATTGTTTTTGGTAAGTTATATTGCACATCATTTATTGGGTGGAGAAACTAAGTTTGGTGATACTAATTTTGATGGATTGGTTGATGAGGCTGAAAAAGCTGTAGTTGCTTCTAAAAGAATGGTATATTTTATATTGTTATTAACACACATTCTACTAGCAGCTATTATTTTACCTTTCATTTTGTTTACAACTTACAGGGCATTAACTGGCGAATTTGATAAACATAAAAAAATTGCAAAAATTACTTGGCCAATTTGGTTTTATGTAGCTGTAACAGGACCAATAGTTTATTTTATGATTAGTCCTTATTATCATTAACATATAAACTTATTTTTGCATTCATAGCCACAAAAACTCAAAGGCACTAAGGCATTAATTTTATCTTAGTGCCTTTGTAGCAAATAAAAATATATAATGAACAAACAATACAATCGATACTTAATTACTTCTGCCCTACCTTATGCCAATGGCTTAAAACATATAGGTCATTTGGCAGGTGCATATATTCCTGCAGATATTTATGTAAAATATTTACGCCAGCAAAAAAGAGATGTGGTTTTTGTGTGTGGAAGCGATGAACACGGCACAGCTATTCCTATTCAGGCAATGAAAGAAGGTACAACTGCACAAGCCATTATTGATAAATATCATCCCATTATTGAACAAAATTTTAAGGATGTAGGAATTGAGTTTGATATTTATCATAGAACATCTTCGCCATTGCATCACGAAACTGCACAGGAATTTTTTACCAATTTGAACGACAAAGGGGATTTGGAAATAAAGGAAAGTGAGCAGTACTATGATGAAGCTACCAACACTTTTTTGGCAGATAGATTTATAAAAGGAACTTGCCCAAACTGTGGTTATGACAGTGCTTTTGGCGACCAATGCGAAAAATGTGGCAAAAGCTTAAGTCCTGAAGAATTAATCAATCCTGTATCAACATTAAGTGGCAATGCACCTATAAAAAAAGCAACAAAACATTGGTATTTACCTTTAAATAAACACGAAGATTTTTTGCGTGAATGGGTTTTAGAAGAA
>JAPLER010000158.1 GCA_026391115.1 Bacteroidota bacterium
ATTAACTGGTAAAATGCATGCTGACCATTGGTACCAGGCTCGCCCCAAATAACAGGCCCTGTAGCATAGTCTACAACAGCTCCATTTCTATCAATAGTTTTGCCATTGCTTTCCATATTGCCTTGTTGAAAGTAAGCTGCAAAGCGATGCATATATTGGTCGTAAGGTAGTATCGCTTCGCTTTGTGCATTGTAAAAATTAACGTACCATATACCCAGCAAAGCCATAATGACTGGTATATTTTTATCGAAAGGGGTTTCTTTAAAATGCACATCGGCATTGTATGCACCATTTAACAATGCATCAAAATTGTTGTACCCAATGGTTAATGCAATGCTTAAACCTATGGTACTCCATAAAGAATACCTGCCACCTACCCAATCCCAAAACTCAAACATATTTTCTTTGGCTATACCAAATTTTACTACTTCTTTTTCATTGGTACTTAATGCCACAAAGTGTTTGGCAATGTGGGCTTCGTTTTGTGCAATATTTACAAACCAACTGCGTGCAGTGTGTGCGTTTGTCATTGTTTCTTGTGTGGTAAATGTTTTAGATGCAATTAAAAATAAGGTTTCCTCGGCATTAATTTGTTTCAAGGTTTCGGCAATATGTGTACCATCTACATTGCTCACAAAATAGGTTTTAATACCTTTTACCCAATAAGGCTTTAAAGCCTCTGTAACCATTACAGGGCCCAAATCGCTGCCACCAATACCAATGTTTACAATGGTGGTAATAGGCTTGCCAGTGTAGCCCAGATGTGTTTTGTGGTGTATGCTATTGCAAAAACTTTCCATTTGCTGCAACACTTTTTTTATATCGGGCATTACATCTTTGCCATCTACTACAACGGCAGCATTGCTTTTGTTACGTAAGGCAGTGTGAAGCACAGCCCTGTTTTCGGTAACATTAATTTTTGCACCAGCAAATTGTGCAGCAATAGCTTCTTGCACACCACATTCATTTGCCAATTGCAATAGGTGTTGCATAGTGATGTCATCAATAATGTTTTTACTATAGTCAAAATAAATATTCTGAAATTCAAAAGCATATTTACTTATTCTATTAGCATCATCTGCAAATAATTGTTTCATTTGCTTATTATGCATAGTAGTTTTAAAATATTGTTGCAGGGCTTTCCAGGCTGCGGTGGTGGTGGGGTTAATATTTTTCATAATTAAATTAAATACTAGTGCTGCAAAATAATGGTTGATGGGGAATAACAAAAAAAGGTGGGTAAAATACCTACCTTTCTACTGAATATTAAAAGTTAATAATATCAAATTTCTAAACAGCATACAATCAAAGCTAGAAAATTTTGATATTTTAAATGTGCGAAAGGAGATTATTATTTTCTTTATTGATAAAAATTAAACTATACCGAACCCCTCGAAATTAATTCTGCTTGAAGTTTTATATGCTCAAAATCTGTAACTGGTCTTTTGCTTTCAACCATTTGTAATAAAAGTTGCATTGCTTTTTGCCCCATTTCAAATGCTGGTTGTTTTACAATGGTTAATGGTGGGTTTAAAAGTTCTGTTAAATCGCTATTAGAAAAGCCTATTAAAGCCACATCTTGTGGTACTTTCTTTTTCTTTGCATTAAGATATCTTAATGCACCTGTAGTTAATTTATCTGCACTGGCAAAAATGGCATCTGGTCTATTTTTCCCTTTAAATAAATCAGCCATTGCTTCATCAACTTCTTCTTGCAACATACCGCCGTGGGGGCAAAATTTTACTAACTTTTCTTCTGCTGCAATACCAAAGCTGGCTAAAGCTTTTAAATATCCTTGATGTCTTTCTTTGGTGATTGATAAACCTTGAGCATTGGCAAGATGTGCAATACGTCTGTGCCCTTTTTTTATTAAATGTTTGGTAGCTTCAAATGCACTCAATACATTGTCAACAGTTACTTTATGTGTATCAATTTCTGGAACAATTCTATCGTAAAATACAATTGGCATTCCACGTCTTTTTAGGTCGTGCAAAAAAGAAAAGTCTTTAGTTTCGGTAGAAACAGAAATCAATAATCCATCAATAGAGCGAGATGTTAGATATTGTAAGTTGAACATTTCTCTTTCAACACTTTCGTGGCTCTGAGAAATCATTACGTTGTAACCTTTACTGTAAGCAACACTTTCCATTCCGTTAATTGCCTGCGAAAAAAAACTGTTGGCAATTTCGCAAACAATTAACCCTATACTTCTTGTTCTGCGTTCTTTTAATCCAAGAGCAATAGGGTTGGGGTGGTAATTGATTTGCTTTGCATATTCCAAAACAATTTTTTTTGTTTCAGCACTAATTTCGTAGCTATCCCTTAAGGCTCTTGAAACTGTTGATGTGGATAGGCCCAAGGCTTTGGCAATATCTTTAATGGTTACAGCTTCAAATTTCATAATAGTTTCTTTTCGTATAGTGTTGCAATTTACAACTTTGATTTCTAAAAGCAAAAAGTGATTTCATAAGAAGAAAAAACTAAAGCCTACTATTTAAAATTTCTATCCAATATTTTTCCAATCGGTAAGGATTTTCTATTTTAAATTCAATTGAATCTGCAATTCATCAAACTGTTTATCATCAATGGTACTTGGTGCATCAATCATTACATCACGTCCACTATTATTTTTAGGAAAAGCAATAAAATCTCTAATACTTTCACTACCACCAAGAATGGAACATAATCTATCAAAACCAAATGCTAGTCCACCGTGTGGAGGAGCACCATATTCAAAAGCACCTAATAAAAAGCCAAATTTATGTTGTTGTTCTTGCTCGTCCATTCCCAATGCTTCAAACATTTTTTGTTGTAATTCTTTTTGAAAAATACGAATAGAACCACCACCAATTTCGTTACCATTTAAAACCATATCATAAGCATTGGCTTTAATATTGGCGTAAGGATGTTTTAAATATTCCGCAGCATTTTCAATCTTGGGATTATTGTTAATCATCGTATCTATATCACTTGGCTTAGGACTTGTAAATGGATGATGGCGAGCCACCCAACGATTATCTTCCTCTGCATATTCAAACAATGGAAAATCTAAAACCCATAATAACTTAAAATCATCGTCTTTACGCAAGCCTAAACGTTTTCCCATTTCCATTCTTAAATCACTCGTTGCTTTTCTTGTTTTTTCTTCTGCACCTGCTAATATTAAAATTAAATCTCCAGCAACAGCATTGCAAGTTGCGGCAATGTTTTTTAATTGTTCTTCTGTATAAAATTTATCAATACTACTCTTGAAAGTACCATCAGTATTGCATTTGATGAAAGCCAAACCTTTCATTCCAATTTGAGGACGTTTCACCCATTCAACTAATTCATCAGTTTGTTTGCGTGTGTATTCGCTGCAATTGGGAACACAAATGGTTAACACAGTTTCTGCTTCATTAAACACTACAAAATCGCTTTTAATAACAGCTTCTAATTGCTCTCTTTTTTCTAAAGGTTTTGATGGAAATGTGTGATTTGGGATTTTTAAATTTGTAATTTGTAATGGAAATCTAATGTCTGGTTTATCATTTCCATATCGCCACATAGCTTCTTCCCAAGTCATTCTTTCTACAACTTCTGTGTAATCAATATTTTTAACATCTTTGAAAATGCGTTTTACCAAACCTTCAAACATTTGTAAAATATCTTCCTGTTCTACAAAGCACATTTCACAATCTATTTGTGTAAATTCAGGTTGTCTATCTGCTCTCAAATCTTCATCTCTAAAGCATTTTACAATTTGATAGTATCTATCGTAACCACTCACCATCAATAATTGTTTAAAGGTTTGTGGCGATTGAGGTAAAGCATAAAATTGTCCAGCATTCATTCTACTTGGCACCACAAAATCTCTTGCACCTTCTGGTGTAGATTTAATTAAGAAAGGCGTTTCAATGTCCATAAAATTATTTTCATGCAAATAATTTCTGGTACTTCTGCCAACATTATATCTTAATTCAAGATTCTTTTTTACAGGATTTCTTCTTAAATCTAAGTAACGATATTTCATTCTTAAATCATCACCACCATCAGTTTCATCTTCAATTTTAAAAGGTGGAACTTCACTCTTGTTCAATATTTTAAACGATTGAACAGTAATTTCAATTTCGCCAGTTGGAATGTTTTTATTCTTACTACTTCTTTCTGTTACTGTACCAATTGCTTGTAGTACAAACTCACGCCCCAAAGGATTTTCATCCAATTGAGCTTGCAAGCTTTCGCCAAATAAAAGCTGTGTAATACCATATCTATCACGCAAATCAACAAACGTGATGCTGCCAAATTTTCTAACAGTTTGCACCCAACCAGCAAGTGTTACTTGGTTACCAATATTTGAAAGTCGCAATTCTCCGCAAGTGTGTGAACGAAACATAATTTAGTCTACGATTTAGATGTACGATGTACAGTTTTTGAATGGTGGCAAATATAGTGTTGAGGGAATTTGTAAAATTAATTTACTATGGTAGGAGGGTATAGATTTGCTTACTACATTGTTTCCAATAAGCAAAAAAAGAAGGAAAGTAGCCTTGCACATCTTGAAACATCCAATCTCTCTGATGAACAGTGCCTGAGTAATGATTATTTGTTGGGTGTTCTTTGTAATGAATATTTTTAATATTATACTCAGCTGCAAGCTCACTAAATTCACTAACAAAAATTTGTAAGCCATCAATATTTGCTGATAAAGCAATTATAAAATCTATAGTTTTCTTACTTGTAGGATACTTTTTGTAGAAACTTGGCTCAAGTAGCAATATTCTATTAGCTTTTATTGTTGTATTCCAATTGAAATCTAAATTATAAAAATTATAGATGTAAGTGGGTAGTTGGTTATTGATGGATATAGTTTGTTTTTTGGGTAAAGTAGTAGTTAAATGTAAATAAACTAATTGCTTTAATTGTTGAGGTATAGGCATAGTATCAAAAGCATCATAATCAATATCCAAAAAAGTATTTTGTTGAGTTGTATTGCAGTACTTGTTAATGTTTTCTTGATTGGCAAAATATTTTTTATTACTAAAACTTCCTGCAACCCATTGCCAACTACAAGCATTGCTAGCCCAATCGGCATCTAGCAAATGATAATACATCCACTTTGCAGGCATTTGCCAATGACTTTTCGCCACATTGCAAGCTATAGATGCTACATACATTCTTAGATGATTATGCATATAACCAGTTTTGTATAATTCAATAATTGCATTGTCTATAGCAGTTATCCCTGTATTTGCATTAATGATGTTATTACTTATGTTGTTATTAGTTACATTAGGTTGGGGTTGTTTAATATCATTATTGATGTCATCTTTTAAAGCAATCCATACTTGTTGAAAATAATCTCTCCAAGCTAATTCTTTCAAAAAAGATTCTATTTCATTATGAGAATAACCTTTCTTTAAAACTTGGCGAGCAATAAATTTTGTAGATATAACTCCACGAGAAATATATGGCGAAAGTTTAGTTACAGCACCATTAATATAGTTGCGGGTTTTGCCATATTCTATTGGATCAATAGCATCAATTTGTGTAATAATATCTTCAAAGTTTGTGGTAAACATTTTATCTTTTGCTAATTTTATTATGTGTAATGTTTCTTTGCAAGGCACACTTAAACCTAGATATAGATTGGTTTCTAAGTGATAAATGTTTTTGACTAACACCACTGTTAACTCTTTTACGCCAAAGGTTAAAACTACTTCTTTTTAAATTTTTTCTCATTAAAGCAATCACATCTTTCTCTGCAAGTCCAAATTGAAATTCAATAGCTTCAAAAGGTGTTCTATCTTCCCAAGCCATTTCAATAATTCTATCCATTTCAATTAAATTCATATTCTTACTAGTTTTCTTTCGCGTAAGTCATCAAGCATTAAAATATTGTTGTTATATGCATTGTATTTTAATACATCAAATACAAATAATGTATGATCTCCAAATTGTTTACTCCATTCTTTTTTTAATAATATTCTAGCACTTGTATTTTTTAGTCAAAATGTTGTTGCCATAATTCTAATAAATTTTTTTTGGTAAGATATTGTTGTTTGTTGTAGTTAATACCACTTGTTTGACCTAGTTTTTTTATTAAAAAATACTGTTCATTACTTAAAAGTTGTAATACAGCAATTTCCGATTGTTCAATATTGGCAAGGGTTTGGGTATCGTTATAAACTGCAATTGCATATTTTTTGGGTTTCATACTTATAGCATTTACGTATGTGCATATATTCATATTAACAACATTATTATTGTTATATGTAGCCAAACTATAAATGGGCGTATTAATTAAATTCCAAGGTTTTTTCATTTGTCAAAAACACCAAATTTTTTCTCAACTGCAATTGTTCTGTAATCAAATATTTCTTTCAGTTTCTTTTTTATGATGATGCTATTTGCAATTGCACCAATAAATCCAAAAGGAGGGATATAGGTTACAATATCTGTCATTAAAACACCACCTTCAATTGCTTCTATTTTATGCTGATGATGCCACAATTTATATGGGCCAACTCTTTGCTCATCTACAAAATATTTTTTGTCTTTAACATGTATAATTTCTGTCATCCATTTTAGTGGAATACCCAACAAGGGTTTAACTATGTAGGTTATAATCATTCCAGCGTACATTTTATTGCTACCACTTTTGCTGGTTACTTTAAAGCTTAAATACTCCGGAGTAATGTGTTTTAAATTATCTGGCGATGAGATAAAATCCCACACTGCATCTATGCTTGCAGGTATTTTTTGTGTTTGTGTAAATTGATAAAATGCCATAGTGTTATTGATTGTTTTAAGGTTAAATATTTATGATTTGATACTGTTCATTCCACCATCAACGTGAAGGATTTGTCCTGTTATCCAATTGGCTTGTTGCAATAAAAATATAGCTGCATTAGCAATATCTTCAACTTGCCCAACACGTTTTAATGGATGACGCTGTGCGTTGGCATCAATTTTTTCAGGTGTGTTTAAAATGCTACTTGCAAGTGGAGTGTTTGTAATAGATGGTGCAATACAATTGACTCTAATTTTTGGTGCAAACTCTGCAGCTAGTGCTTTAGTTAAGCCTTCTATTGCACCTTTTGATGAAGATACAATGGAATGAAAATTAAAACCTGTTTGTACTGCAACTGTTGAAAATAAGACGATTGAAGGATTTTCAGCATTTTTTAAATTAGGCAAACATTGTTGAATAATTTTAATAGCACCAAGTACCTGTAGCTTGTAATCTTCAATAAAATCATCAGGTTTTATTCTTGCAAATGGCTTTAAATTAATAGCACCTGGACAGTAAATTAATCCATCCAATTTTTCAGGTAAATAACTTAAGTCTATGTTCCCATCTAAAACATTTAGATGATGAGAATTGATATTAATGTTATTGTGAGTTGGTTGTTTTTTATAATAAGTACCAATAATAAAATTGTTTGTAGAAAGCTGTTGAGATATGGCTTCTCCAATTCCTGAACTATGCCCAATAACTAAATAATTTTTCATTGTGCAAAGAAAAATTGATTAGTTATTACTGGATTAAAATAAGATTGGTATTATTATCTAAATGGGGAATATTATTGGTTATGCCATCTATTTTAGTATCTGCAAAGCTTTATTTATAACAGTATCAGTGACATTGTAAACCTGATAGTAAGCTTGATTACTGATGACTTGTTTAGCAATATTTGCTTTTAAATTTTGGGTAATCATTTGCTTTAAGTCATCGGTTAGTGTGAAATTTTT
Organism: Bacteroidota bacterium; assembly: GCA_026391115.1. Taxonomy (GTDB): domain Bacteria; phylum Bacteroidota; class Bacteroidia; order Chitinophagales; family Chitinophagaceae; genus CAIVPM01. The sequence continues at coordinate 7,735 of JAPLER010000158.1, forward strand.
GACACTATCTTTAATGGCAATTTGTTGAAATTCTCTCCAATTTTCTTCGCTTAGTACAAGACTTGTAGTTAAGTTGTTTAAGTTATTTAGTGAAACTATTTTTTGTTTATTATTCAAACAATATTTAAGTATAAATTTCTCTAGAGACTCTGATTTGTTAAGAGAATAAAATAACTTCTTAGTTTCTGAAGTATCAATACCAATAAAAACATCAGGTGTTATGCCTCCACCTCCATAAACAGTGTTTCCTTTTGGTGTTTTAAATGGCTTTCCTTTTTGTGTATTAGTATCACCTTTTACTACTTCGCCATCAGTATATCTTTCAACAACTTCGTGCATATATTTTGCTTTACCAGCGGTGTATGGTTTTTGTTTATTTCTGCCAAGGGGTGTGTAGTATAATTGTGGCTCTATCCCAATCTTGCAAAGCACCGGCTAAAACCTCACTTGCACTTGCACTTGTTTCGTCTATCAATACAACTAGTTTTCCTGTTTCGAATAAGCCATCTTTTCTGCAATGTATTTCGTCTTTTTCAGTTTTGTTTCCTTGTGTGTAAACAATCAATTTATCTCCTCCTAAAAATTCATCAGCAATAGCTGTTGCTGCACGCATAAAACCTCCTCCATTGCCTCTTAAGTCTAGCACTAAATTTTCCATTTTAGCCTTTTGCAACTTTTCTAATTCTTGCATAAACTCCTCATAAGTTCTTTCTGCAAATTTGTTAATTTTTATGTAGCCAGTTTTAGCATCAAGCATATAAGCAGCGTCAACACTTGGTATGGCAATAGTTGCACGAGTGATATTTATTTTTTTTGTAACTCCATCTCTTAAAACATTTATTGAGACTTTACTTCCCTCTTCTCCACGCATTTTACTTCTAATAAACTCTTCACTAATATTTTGTTTATTCAAACTAATGCTATCATTAATGTTTAATAGTTTATCACCTACTTCAATACCAGCTTTTTTTGCAGGTCCATTGTTAATTAATTGAACAATACAAACTGTATCATCTATAATATTATACAATACACCAATACCAGTAAAATGCCCTTCTAATTGGCTATTTACACTTTCTAATTCAGCTGGTGAAATATAAACAGAATGAGGGTCTAAGTGAGATAACATTTCGTCAATTGCATAAGTATTAATGCTATCCATTCCAATTTCATCTACATATTTACTTTTAATTAAAGTAGATATTTCTTGTAGCGTATTGTTATTGCTTTTGCTAAAAAAATTGTTATTGCCCACACTACTACTTAACATATAGCCTAATGCCATACCTGCTATTAGTATTAGTGATAAATATAGTGGCATTAAATTTTTACTAGCTTTCGACTGCATAATTTTATACTTTGTTATTGGGGTGCAAATAAACAATAATTGAGATGAGACAACCAATGTTGTTTTACTACTGGTAATTTGGGTTTAAGTAAAACTTTCAATATCGTTGGTCGTAATCGTTTTACCAGATAAAATGATAAGCCTTTCAACCACATTTCTCAATTCTCTAATGTTACCAGTCCAGTTATGTTTTTGCAATAGTTCCATAGCTTTTTTATCCATAGCTTTTACTGATTGACCATAATCATTTGCTATATCCTCTAAAAATTTATTTACCAAAAGAGGGATATCGTATATCACCCCTAAGCGATGATACAAATCAAGTCTAAAATTTTTGGCTTCAACTTCTTGCATTAAGTCTTTGTTGGTTGCAGCAACTACACGCACATCAACAGCAATTTCTTTTTCGCCACCAACGCGTGTTATTTTTCCTTCTTGCAATGCTCGTAAAACTTTTGCTTGTGCCGATAAGCTCATGTCGCCAATTTCATCTAAAAATAATGTACCGCCGTTGGCTTGTTCAAATTTGCCAATACGTTGTTTTATGGCACTTGTAAAGCTTCCTTTTTCGTGACCAAATAATTCGCTTTCTATTAATTCGCTTGGTATTGCTGCACAATTTACTTCAACAATAGGAGCATTGTTTCTATTACTTTTTTCGTGCAACCAACGAGCCACCAATTCTTTACCACTTCCATTTTCTCCAGTGATTAAAACTCTTGCATCAGTTGGGGCAACTTTATCAATGGTATTTTTAATTTTTTGAATAGCTTCACTTTCTCCAATAATCTCTTGTACCTTGCTAGTTCTACGTTTTAGCACTTTTGTTTCTTTAACCAAAATGTTTTTATCCATTGCATTTCTTATGGTAATTAACATTCTGTTTAAATCTGGCGGTTTACTAATATAGTCGTAAGCCCCTTTTTTTACAGCGTCAACTGCAGTTTCAATGTTGCCATGCCCACTTATAATAATAATAGGAATGTCAGCATTGTGTTCTGTTGCTTTTTAAGATATTTCTTATGGCACGTTCATCATCTATAACTAAAATCTTGTGAGGCATAATTTTTTTTGGCTAAGATAGGGGAGATGATAAAAGTTTACTTGCTAAAATTTAGTAGAAAATAAAACATTAATCATTGTTTATTTGCATTGACTAATAAACTTTTGCTTTATGAAAAAAAATACAACAATAATTGGTGCTGGTCTTGTGGGTTCTTTACTGAGTATTTACTTGGCAAAACGAGGGCATAAGGTTTCAATCTATGAACGCCGAGGTGATATGCGTAAAGAAAAAATGAGTGCTGGAAGAAGTATTAATTTGGCTTTAAGTGATAGAGGTTTATTGGCTTTAGAAAAAATTGGATTGGCAGAAGAGATAAAAAAAATATCCATTCCAATGCATTGCAGATATATACATAATGCAGATGGAACAACAGTTACACAACCCTATGGAAAAGAAGGGCAGTTTATTAATTCTGTAAGTAGAGCTACTTTAAATATGAGGTTGATGGATTTAGCTGAAGCAAATGGTGTTGATATTTTCTTTGACCATAAATGTGAAAATATTGATTGGAAAAATAATGAAATATTATTTGAAAACCATTCTTCAACAACACAAAGCACACAAGAAATTTCGGCAAATTTTGAACTATTATTTGGCTCTGATGGTGCTTTCTCAGCTGCTCGTTTGCAACATCAATTACAACATAATAAATTTAACTATCAACAATATTATATTGATTGTGGTTACAAAGAATTAACCATTTTGCCCAACGGAAATGGAGATTTTGCAATGGAAGTAAATGCCTTACATATATGGCCTAGAAAGGATTATATGCTAATTGCCTTGCCCAATTTAGATAAAACTTTTACTTGCACATTATTCTTTCCTTTTGAAGGCGAACAATCATTTTCTAAATTAGATACAAAGGAAAAAGTAGTTGGTTTTTTTAATAAAAATTTTGCCGATGCTGTGCCTTTAATGCCAACCTATGTCGAAGATTTTTTTAATAATCCAACCAGCAGTTTAGTAACTGTAAAATGTTTTCCTTGGGTGCGAGATGATAAATTTGCCCTGATTGGAGATGCTGCACATGCTATAGTTCCATTTTTTGGGCAAGGAATGAATTGTGGTTTTGAAGATTGCAGAGTTTTGGATGAGTTGATTGATAAACACAATGATGATTGGACAAATATTTTGCAAGAATATCAAGAATTGAGAAAACCAGATGGAGATGCCATTGCAGATTTGGCTGTGAATAATTTTACAGAAATGAGAGATAAAACTGGTAATCCGAAATTTTTATTACAAAAGAAAATTGAAGCTGGATTGCACGATAAATATCCTGAGAAATGGATACCTGCATATAGCCAGGTTACATTTTCGCCACACATAAGATACAGTGAAGCATTGAGTAGAGGGCTCCATCAAGAAGCTATTATGCAGCAAATAATGAACATTCCAAACATTGAATCTATTTGGGATAATGTTGAAATTGAGCAACAAATTTTAAATATGTTATAATGTTTTTGCCACTTGAAACTGAAAGACTTTTGCTGAGAAAAGTTGAGCAAACTGATGCTTCATTTATACTTGAATTTTTTAAGAATGATGATGCAACTAAATATATGTTATATCATTTTTATCACTTGGATGAAGTGCAAATTCAGATGGATTATTATGAGAATCAATATAAAAATGAAACAGGTTGTTATTGGTTATTGCAAAAAAAAACAACAAATGAAAGTATTGGTGTTATTGGTTTGCACAATATTTCTAAAGAACACAGAAAAGGTGAAATTGGTTTTTGGGTTTTACCACAATTTACTGGCTTGGGATATACCACAGAAGTAGGTAGAGTTATTGTAGATTATTGCTTTACTGCATTAAATTTCAATAGGGTAGAAGCAACAGTTGAAACTGAAAATTTTGCTTCTCAAAAAGTAATAGAAAAACTTGGATTTAAATATGAAGGCACTTTTAGAGAATTTGAAATGAACAATGGAAAGTTTATAGATTTAATGATGTTTGCTTCTTTAGCTAAAGAAGCAAACATCATTAAATAATGATTATGCAATTTTTTGTTTTCTTCTTTCGTGAAAAAAACTTGCAATTACTGCTCCAATTAGCATTAACCACAGTAAACCACTACTTAGTTGCACAATATTTTTTGAGGTATAGTAACTATCTGGTTTAAAATCAAAAGTGATTTTATGTGTTCCACTTGGAATTGATAAGCCTCTCAAAACATAATTTGTTCTAACAATTGGTGCCTCTTTTCCATCAATATAAGCCTTCCAGCCAGCATTGTAATATACTTCACTAAAAACAGCAAATTTTGATGAACTGCTTGTTGATGCATATTCTATAAAATCATTTTCATTTTTAACCAAATTGATTTTTGCTGTGCTATCAGCAACTTCATCATATTTTACATTTGCTTTATCTGATACATCTACAACAGCACTATCGTTTGTATTTAAAGTATTTAAGGCATTCATTATTTCTAATGGCTTTTCTTTATATGTAACACCTTTTACAAACCAGCAATTACCCAATGCATCAGGATTTGGGATAGCTATTTGTTGCCCTTGTTGATTAGCTTGAATAATGTACTTGCCATTAAGCATATTTACAACATTCATACTTCTTGGAAAATCATAAAGTTGCTTTTCTGCTAAATCTTGATAAATACTAAGCTTAGCAGGATGGTAACCACCAATTGAATTAAGATAATATGATGTTTTGGCATCTTCATTAAAAGCAGAGAATGCACCACGGCTTACATTAAAAACCCTGAATTGCGATTTATCTTTTAGTATATTAGTAATTACTGGTGTTTCTTTAAAATTGGTATCTGTATATGAATCAACTTCTATAAACTTATCGCTGTTTAGGTATTTTACATCTATAGTCATTACATCAATAAATGCAAATACTCCAATTACAATTGTTGCAATCAAACCTGAAATTTTATTTTTTATAGTTAACCAAAGCATTACAGCTGCAATCAACATAAAACCAATAGTTCTCATAAAATCACCCATAAACAATGCCCTTCTATCGTCTCTTAGTGCATTTACAAATCCTTTAATTGGTGCTTGCAAAGCATCTCTTTGTTGTGCATCTTGTAGGTCTGCAATTTGTTTTAATAGATTTTTATCCGCTTCGCCAGCAAAATCAGAACTTAAATAAACCAACACTGAAACTAATAACATTCCTGCAACAACAAGCAATCCC
>JAPLER010000399.1 GCA_026391115.1 Bacteroidota bacterium
ATCATTAGAGCACAATGGTAGCCCAACGCTTGCAGAAGCTGCTACTAAATTTGGAATACATTTAATGTTTGAACCATATACAGTTAAAATAGACAACTCTTTTGGTAATAAAGGTAAACAGGTTAGAGAAGTGCTATGCAGATATAATATTTTTAAAGAATCTGGTAAATTGGGTAAGCTACTTAAAGGGGTATTATTGCCGTTAAGAAAAATAAGATGTTGTGGTAAAGTGGTTAAACTAGTAACTTTTGTAAAAGAAAAAGACAGACTTAATAAATTTTGTGGTAAAGTCGGTAAAGTTGTAATTGAATCATTACCCCAACACTCTAATTTTTTTAAATTTTTAAAATACTCTATACCAGTTAAACTAACAATATTCTGATGATTACAATCTAAAGTATCCTCACTCACCACAGCCCCACAAGTAGTATCCATATAATACTTATTGGCAGCACTATCTTTATATAAACAGCTTGGGTATTGTGCAATTAAAAATTTACCAAAGTTGGTGTCTGGTATGTTTACATAAGGGTTTGTTGTTGGGCAATTGTTAGGGTTGTTGGTGGGGTTGCAAGTAGGTAAACTAGTTGTTAAGCCACTTGGAATATTTGGTAAGCATTTTATTAAATTTGTATCAAACAAAAAACTTATTAAAGAGTCAGACAATCTAGGTAAGCAATTGATTGAATTACCTTGAATTTCTAAAGTAGTTATAACATTTGATAAATTAGGTAAAGCAGATAGTAAGTTGCTATCGCAATACAGCTCTCTTATTTCAGAGGGTAATGAATTAATACTCGATATAGTATTGTTGCCACAATATAATATTCTTACAGAGTTGGGAATTATTGGTAAAGCAGTTAAAAAATTATGTTCACATCTAAAATCTAAGAAAGAACTTGATGTTGCAGTAATTGTAGGGATAGTTGTAAGTAAATTATAGCTGCAATTAAAACCGTAGGTTAATGGTGGAATGTTTGGTAATGTAGCTATTTGATTATGATCGAAAGCTATAGAACCCATCCCTGCCGAAGGTAAAACAGGTAAACTTGTTAATTGATTGTAACTGCAGGTTAAGTCTGATAAATTGCTTGGAAGTGTAGGTAATATACTTAATAAATTATTGCTGCAATTAATAGATGCAAGACTATTAGGTAACGCTGGTAAGTTGGTAAGTTTATTTGAATAGCAACTAAGACGAAATAAATTGGTTGGTAATATTGGTAATGATGTTAATAAGTTATTGTCGCAATCCAATTCGTTCATTATAGTTGGCAATGTTGGCAACGAAGTGAGTTGATTATTGCTACAGGCAAGAAAATTATACAATGAACTGGGAATTGCAGGAAGACTGGTAAGTAAATTATGACTACAATCTATTGTAATTAATCCGTTGGGTAAATTAGGTAGCACTGTCAGTTGATTATTGTTACAACTAAATTCTTTAATTGAACTTGGCAGATTTGGTAACGATGACAAATTATTGTATCTGCATGAAAACCTGGTTAGTGAAGTTGGTAAACTTGTAATGGTGGTAATCTGATTTTGGTCACATATCAAATCTTTAACTGAATTGGGTAAATCAGTTAAAATGGTTAACTGATTTTGATGACAGTATAAGTTTTGCAATGCTTTAAAATACCTTATTCCGGTTAAATCTTTTATATTATATCCAGCACAATTAATATTTGTTAAATTTAATACATCACTGCAAGTAGTATCCATTTGCTTAGCAGTATTAAAACAAGTGGGTATTTGCGTTATCAAATAGTTTCTAAAGTTGCTATCTGGTATGTTTACATATTGTGCTTTAATACTATTTACACAACAAAACAAAACGGTTAAAATGGTTAGTGTTTTTTTCATAATAGGTAAATGTTAAAATTAGGTGGTTAGTGTTTACAATATATACTACGCTGCAAAAAATAAAAAGGTTGGGTGGGTTTAAATAATTTTTAAAAAAATAAAAACCTTTTTCAAATACATAAATTACCCAACCATTTCTTTTGCTGCCACTGTCTATACTATTATTCATCACCACTAAAAAAATGTATTATGAAAAAAATGTTATTCTCGGCTTTATGTATTGCAACTGTAACAACTATTTTATTAGTAGCTTGTAAAAAAACAGCTACTACCGAAGCCTCCATAACCTGCACAGACAGTGCCTTTTTAATGCCAGATTCTATGCTGGCTTGTAGCCCAGCTATTGTTAGTGGCTACAAAATGTTTTATATTAGGGCAACACAAAAAGATATTTTAGTTGCAAAAGGAACTTTTACAGATATTGATACTGTAGTAAATGGCGGTAATTATTTAATTAATTTCGATTCTACAGGTACAGTACCAATGTGTAGTGTAGTAGAAACTAAAGCCATTTTAACCTGCCAT
>JAPLER010000402.1:0-1028 GCA_026391115.1 Bacteroidota bacterium
AAAGTAATGGCCAAAACAATGCTAAATCATTAACAGATGGCAGCACTTTTTCAATACCAACAATAACAATATGCGTTTTTGGCATAGAGCAACTAAGTCTTCCATTACCTTCATTTTCAGTGATTGCAATGCCACCAATATCTGCTAAAATAAAATTAGCACCAGTAACTCCTACTTCAGCATCAGCATATTTTTCTCTAAGATTTTTTCTGGCAACTTGTGTTAATTCTTCAGGAGACAACCCGCCTGGAACACCTAATTTATCTGCAAAAAGTTTGGCAACATCTTCTTTGCTTTTATGCATTGCTGGGGTGACAATATGATAAGGGGCTTCTCCATCTAACTGCTGAATATATTCTCCTAAATCCGTTTCAACACTTTCTATGCCTATAGTTTCTAAGTAATGGTTTAAGTGAATTTCTTCTGTAACCATACTCTTGCTTTTAACAAGCGTTTTACATCCTTTCTCTTTACAAATTTTTCCAATAGCTTCAAGTGCATCGTTGCTATCATTTGCCCAAATTACTTTAGCACCTCTATTGGTAATAATTTTTTCAAATTGTTCTAAATATTTATCAAGATTCTCAATGGCTTTATGCTTAACATTTTTTGCCATTTCTCTAGCACCCATCACATCACTAAATTGTGCTTTCCCTTGAGGTACAACAGCATTATACTTTCCAATATTGAAATTGATTTTACGGCGATGATTTAAATCGGCAGCTTTTATAGTGCTTTTGGCTATGAATGAAGAAGCAGTTTTATTCATAATTTCTCAGGAAAATAAGTATAATGCAAACATAGTAAGATTTAACGTTAAGTTCATTTACTATGACCATTTAAAACCTTTTCTCTCCACTTATCTAATAATAAAATTGCTAGTTGTAATAAACCCAACAGTTTTGCAGCCAACCACAAAAATTAAAATTATGAGAATATTTATTACCCTTGGATTATTGATGCTTACTACCTTCAGCAAAGCTCAGTCGATTTCTGGAACCTTAAACGATGAAACCAACAAGCCAGTA
>JAPLER010000402.1:1092-1836 GCA_026391115.1 Bacteroidota bacterium
GCTGCTAATGGGAAATACTTTGTAACAGTTGTTAGTATTGGTTTTAAAAAAGCAGGTTCAACTATTTTTGAAATAAACTCAAGTGCAGTTACTGTTCCATCTATAACACTAAAAAAAGCAAGTAAAGAATTAGGCGAGGTAACTGTTAGTAGCAAAAAGCCAATGATTGAAGTTAAAGCTGATAAAACAATTTTTAATGTTGAAGCCAGCATTAATGCAGTAGGTTCAGATGCATTTGAGTTGTTGAGAAAATCACCAGGTGTAATGATTGATAAGGATGATAATTTACAATTAAGTGGAAAAAATGGTGTGCAAGTTTATATTGATGGCAGACCATCTCCTTTATCTGGAAAAGATTTAGCAGATTATTTAAAATCTATGCAAAGCAGTAATATAGAAGCAATAGAACTTATCACAAATCCAAGTGCAAAATATGATGCAGCAGGAAATGCAGGAATTATAAACATTCGTTTAAAAAAGAACAAAGCATTTGGAACAAATGGTAGTGCAAATGCAGGTTATGCTATTGGTGTTTATTCAAAATACAATGCAGGATTAAGTTTAAACAATCGCAATAAAAAATTAAACCTATTTGGCAACTATAATTATAACCATAGCAAGAACATAAATTCATTATCTATTTACAGAGAATTGTTAGATTCTGCATTTGACCAAAAGGGATATATGAATCCAATAAGCACTTCACACACTTATAAAGTTGGTGCAGATTATTATGCTAATAAA
>JAPLER010000087.1 GCA_026391115.1 Bacteroidota bacterium
TATTAAAGAAGAAATAAAAAATACATCCTATAGTGTTACAGAAGATTTAAGATATTGTGATGGCTCTTATAATAAAAATGGATTTGTTGCGACACAAGGTATAAAGCTTGAATTTAATGTGAATATTGAAAAATTAAGCACTTTATTTATGAGCTTTGCAGATGAACCAAATAGCAAAATAACGTTTAATTATAACACACAGTTTTCGGATAAATTGGTTGAAAAAATTAGAGAAGAACTTATTGATACTGCCATAAAAGATGCTAAGAAAAAGGCAGACATTAATAGTCAATCCGCCAACTTAAAAGTTGTAGGAATTAAAAATATTACTTATAATAATATTTATCAAAATTATTCAAGTTCTCTTAATCGTGCGGATATGATGGCTGTTAAGTCTTCGGAAACTGCAAAACCAACCTTGCCAGATATAAGTATGAATGAAACACAATTTACACAAACTGTCGATATTACATTTATTGCATCTCAAGAATAATAGTATTGTATTTAAACACAATAATGCTACCATATTTCTACCATAAAGAACTTGATTCAATAAAACAACAATTTGTTTTAAACGAAGAAACAAGCAAGCATTGTGTGCAGGTATTGCGTATGCAAAATGGCGAAAAACTGCAACTAACAAATGGTTTGGGATTACTATGCACAGTTGAAATTATTGAAGCTAATAAAAGAAATACCATTGTTAGAATAATAGAAAAGTCAGAAGTTAAAAGTCAAAACCAAAAAGTAATTATTGCAATTTCGTTATTAAAAAATGCCAGTAGATTTGAATGGTTTTTAGAGAAAGCTTCAGAAATTGGAGTTACAGAAATTATACCTTTAATAAGTAAAAGAACTGAGCGTCAAAGTTTTAAATTTGATAGATTAAACAACATTGTAGTAGCTGCTATGTTACAAAGTCAGCAAGCATTTTTGCCAATATTGCATCAACCAATCTATTATAATGATTTGTTTACTAATAAACTAATCAACCAATCTACCAATAAGCTTATAGCACATTGTTTAGAAGAAAACAAAACACCAATAACCAAAGTTGAGAACAGTGATGATGTTATAATTTTAATTGGCCCAGAAGGAGATTTTACACCAGAAGAAATTGAAATTGCTTTGCAAAATAATTTTAAACCGGTAACACTTGGAAATACAAGATTAAGAACAGAAACTGCAGGAATTGTTGCTGCTACTTTATTGGTAAATAAGTAAGTGCTTTTATAAAATAAAAAAAGGTTGATGAATTTTTCATCAACCTTTTTGTTTAATAAGTTCTATGACTAGAATCCTTTTTTAGCCACGCCATCAGCAATTGCTTGTAAGGCTTTAGCTTCTCCAAGTATTGCAGCCATTTTATTTCCTTTACCATCGTGTCCTGCAGCCATATAACCACCACGTGCAGTTTTAGAAATTACAGCATCTTGCATTGGAACATTTTTTTCTTTTGTTTTTAAGCAATATGCTTTAATCATTTTACTTGTGTCCATTGTAATAAATTTTGGTTAGTAATAATTTTTGTAATGTGTAAAGATATTTGCAGCAAATTCTAACACAAATAAAATTATTAACATTTTATTTATCCTTAAAATTGAAATAATCGTTATTTATTTATTTGCATAGCAAATCTTATTTTTTTAACTCCAGATAAATAGGACAATGGTCGCTGTGTTTTACATCATCATAAATAGTTGCAGACTTTATTTGTTTTTCCAAATCCTTTGAAACACAGATATAGTCAATTCTCCAGCCTTTATTTTGTAAACGCACACTTGGAAAGCGTTGACTCCACCAACTGTATTTATGTGTAGTATCTGGATTACAGAATCTAAATGTATCTATAAAACCACTATCCAAAAAAGTAGTCATCCAATCTCTTTCTTCTGGCAAAAATCCACTTGATTTTTTATTGCCTTTAGGGTCGTGAATGTCAATTTCTTTATGTGCAATATTATAATCGCCACAAATGATCAGTTTTTTCCTTGTCTTCTTTAAATCATTTACAAAACCCAAAAATTCATCTAGCCATTGGTATTTATACGTTTGTCTTTCATCTCCACTTGTGCCGCTTGGGTAATAGCAATTTAATAAAGTAATATCATCAAAATCAAGCCTGATAAGCCTTCCTTCAAAATCACTTACTTCAAACTTATTGCCATAAACAACATTGGTGGGTGTTTTTTTTGTTAATACACACACACCACTATAGCCTTTTTTTTGTGCAGAAAACCAGTAATGTTCATAGCCCAGTTTTTCAATTTCACTCATATCAACATCTTCTTTTTGAGCCTTGGTTTCTTGTATGCAAATAATATCGGCAGGATTTGTTGTTAACCAATCTATGAATCCTTTTTTAATAGCAGCCCTTATTCCATTGGTGTTGTAAGAAATAATACGCATTTGAATTTGTTTTAAAATTTGATTGTAAAGATTAAATGCTTTGTTTTACTTTTCAAAACTATAATTAAAACATAATGCAACCTAAACAACAAATTGGTTTATTTTCTTTTACAATGATTGTTGTAAGTCTTGTAATTGGCATGGGCATTTTTGGTTCAGTATCAGCTTCTGCAAAAGAAGCTATTGCACCAAGTGTTTATTTTAGTGCTTGGATTATTGGTGGCATTATTACCTTGTTTGGTGCACTTACGTTGGCAGAAATTGGTAGCAGAACGCCCAATACTGGCGGCATTTACAAGGTTTTTAGTTATGCCTATCATCCAAGTATTGCATTTGCATTTAATTGTATTATTTCTGTAAGTAATGCATCGGCAGTTGGTGGTATCGCTATTGTTGGTTGCAATTATTTAGCAAAATTATTTCCTCAATATCAGTTTAGTAATTTGCAAATTGTATTAGCAAGCAGCTTGATTGTGATGGTGTTTTATGGCGTTAATTTATTAGGTATTAAAACAAGTAGTTTAATTCAAAATATTTTAATGACTATAAAAATTGGGATGGTTTTACTGCTCATTAGTTGTTTATTTTTTACCAATGATTATGCACCTCAAAATATTTTACAACACACCAATACTACAACAAATAATTTAAGCTGGATACAAAGTTTAGGAATATGCTTAATAGCTGTAAGTTTTAGCTACAGCGGTTATCAGCAAACTATCAACTTTGGTAACGAAATAAAAAATCCCACTAAAAATATCCCTCGAGCTATATTTTTTGGTATGGCAATTATTATTGCTTTGTATCTTTTAGTTACGCTAAGTTATTATTTGGTATTAGGGTTTGATACTATTAAAAACGAAAAAGAAATTGCTTTCACATTGGTAAATAAAGTATTTGGAATGGCAGGTGCAAAAGTGTTTACAATATTAATATTTATTGGTGCTTTGGCTTATGTAAACGTAATGCTTTTAAGCAACCCAACAGTTTTTTATGCAATGGGGCAAGATGGAAGTTTGCCAAAAGTATTTGCAAAAAAAAATATAAAAACAGAAGTAACTACCCTAGCCCTAAGTGCATTTACTGCAATTGTTATCGTCATTATATTCTTTGCAAAAAAGTTTGAAACCATTTTAAACTTCTCTATCTTTTTAGATTGCTTTGGAATGGTAGCCAATGTTGCAGCTATATTTATTATTCGAAAACGCACCCAAAACCTTGATACTAGAGGTATTTATACATTAAAATGGTTGTATCCTTTAGCTCCAATTATTTTTATTATCGCTTATTTATTTGTTGGAATTAGCATCACTATTGCAGATTATAAAACTGCACTTGTTGGATTATATGTTTTGGTAGGTTTTGTATTACTTTACTTTTTATGCAAAAAAAAGGCTCTGCATTAGCAGAACCTTTTTTATCTTACTTAGTCCGAAAACAAGACGTTTAATTTATTCTTCATCATCGAAGTTAAATGCTTCTCTACTAGCTGCAAGTACTTCGTATTCTTCTTTACTTCCTACAATCATATTATCAAATTCTCTCATACCTGTACCAGCAGGAATTAAATGTCCAGTGATAACATTTTCTTTCAATCCTAACATACCATCCATTTTACCATTAATAGCAGCCTGGCTTAATACCTTTGTTGTTTCTTGGAAAGAAGCAGCAGAAATCCAGCTTGGTACACCTAATGACGCTTTTGTAATACCTAACAATACTGGAGTTGCAGTTGCAGGTTTTGCATCACGCACTTCAATAGTTTTTTTATCAGATCTACGTAAAATAGAATTTTCTTCTCTCAATTCACGCAAAGTTACTATTTGACCAGCACGCATTTTTGTACTTTCACCAGCATCAATTACAACTTTTTTGTCGTAAATTCTATCATTCTCAGTAACAAAATCAAATCTGTCTTCTAAATCTTCTTCTAAGAATTTAGTATCACCAGCATCTTTAATTTCTACTTTTTTCATCATTTGACGAACAATTACTTCAATATGCTTGTCATTTATACGCACACCTTGTAAACGATACACCTCTTGAATTTCATTTACAACATATTCTTGCACTGCAAATGGACCTTTGATATTTAAAATATCATAAGGAGCAATTTGACCATCAGATAAAGCATTTCCAGCTTTAATATAATCGCCATCTTGAACAAGAATTTGGCGAGTTAATGGAACAAGATATTTTTTTGTAGAATCGTCTTTGCTTGTAATTACAATTTCTCTATTACCACGTTTTACTGCACCAAATGCAACAACGCCATCAATTTCGCAAACAATAGCAGGATTACCAGGATTACGTGCTTCAAACAATTCAGTCACACGAGGAAGACCCCCTGTAATATCTCTTAATTTACCTAATACACGTGGTATTTTTACCATTACCTGACCCGCTTTTACAGTATCGCCTTCATCTATAACGATATGGCTACCTACTGGCAAGTTATAATGTTTTTCATCTTTACCATTAACAATAATGGTAGGAATTTTTGTTTTATCTTTTGTTTCAATTACTACTTTTTCTCTATGTCCTGTTTGGTCATCAGCCTCATCTCTGTAGGTAATACCATCTAAGATTGCATCAAATTGAATAGTACCATTTTGTTCTGCAACAATTACATTGTTAAATGGATCCCAAGTGCAAATCATATCGCCTTTTTTCACTTTTTGTCCATCTTTTACAACTAATGTAGAACCATAAGGAACATTATTTGTAATCAATAACTTATCAGCTTTTACATCTGTAATTCTTACTTCACCTGTACGTCCAATTACTATTTGAACTTTATCGCCTTCATTATTTAATGCAGATACTGTACGTAATCCATCAAACTGAATTGTACCATCAAAACGAGCAGCCAAACCATTTTCAATACTTGCACTACCAGCAACCCCACCCACGTGGAAAGTACGTAATGTAAGCTGTGTACCAGGTTCACCAATTGATTGTGCAGCAATAATACCAACAGCATCGCCACGTTGAGCTAAATAACCTGTTGCCAAGTTTTTACCATAACATTTAACACAAACGCCACGTTTTGCTTCGCAGGTTAATACACTACGAATTTCAACTGCATCTATACCACACTCTTCTATTTGTTTTGCAACATCTGCACTTATTTCTTCGCCAGCTTTGATAATTAATTTATCTGTTACTGGATCAAATACATCGTGAAGAGAAGTTCTACCTTCAATTCTATCTGCTAAATTTTCAATTACATCTTCATTATCTTTTAATGCAGATGTATTGATACCACGCAATGTGCCGCAATCTTCATCTGCAATAACAACATCTTGTGCAACGTCAACCAATCTTCTTGTTAAGTAACCAGCATCTGCTGTTTTTAACGCTGTATCGGCAAGACCTTTACGAGCACCATGCGTAGAAATGAAGTAATCCAATACATTCAATCCACCTTTAAAGTTAGAAAGAATTGGATTTTCAATTACCTCGCTACCTGTGCTACCACTTTTTCTTGGTTTAGCCATCAATCCACGAATACCTACAAGCTGTTTTACCTGTGTTTTAGAACCCCTTGCTCCACTATCAAGCATCATAAAAACAGAGTTGAAACCTTGTTTATCTGCTGCCATTTCCTTAATTAAGGTATCTGTAATTCTAGTATCTACTCTACCCCAAATATCAATAACTTGATTATAACGCTCGTTATTGGTAATTAAACCCATATTGTAGTTTTCCCAAGCTTCTTCAACTTCTGCTTTTGCTCCATCTAACAACTCTTGCTTTAAATCTGGAACAATAAGGTCGTTTACACTAAAGCTCAATCCACCTCTAAATGCCATTCTAAATCCTAATGTTTTAATATCATCAAGGAATTTAGCTGTTTTAGGTACATTGGTAATTTTAATGATATCGCCAATAATATCTCGTAGGTTCTTTTTAGTTAATAGTGCATTTACAAAACCTACTTCTTCTGGTACAAATTGGTTGAATAAAACACGACCAACTGTTGTTTCTATTATTTTCTTCTCTATCTTACCATCTATTCTTACATTGGTTTTGATTTTGATATTGGCATGCAAGTCAACAATATTTTCATTATATGCAATAACAACCTCGTCAATGTTATAGAATATTTTACCTTGACCTCTCACCACTTCTGTTTCAGTAGTTTTCTTAGGCTTAGTCATATAGTACAAACCAAGTACCATGTCCTGAGAAGGTAGTGTAATAGGCGTACCATTTTGTGGATTCAAAATATTGTGCGAGGCTAACATTAATAACTGTGCTTCTAATATAGCTGCACTGCTTAATGGAACGTGAACCGCCATTTGGTCACCATCGAAATCGGCATTGAAAGATGCTGTTACCAATGGATGCAATTGAATCGCCTTTCCTTCAACTAATTTTGGTTGGAAAGATTGGATTGACAATCTGTGTAGTGTTGGGGCACGATTCAATAAGATTGGATGGCCTTTTAATATATTTTCTAAGATATCCCAAATAACTGCTTCTTTTTTATCAACTAATTTCTTAGCAGATTTTACAGTCTTTACAATACCTCTTTCAATTAACTTACGAATAACAAATGGTTTGAACAATTCAGCTGCCATATCTTTTGGTAAACCACACTCATGCATTTTCATTTCTGGTCCAACTACAATAACAGAACGACCTGAATAATCCACACGTTTACCTAATAAGTTTTGACGGAAACGACCTTGTTTACCTTTAAGTACATCACTCAAAGATTTTAAAGCACGACCTCCATCTGCTTTTACAGCATTTGATTTACGGGAATTATCAAATAAAGAATCCATTGCTTCTTGCAACATCCTTTTCTCGTTTCTCAAGATTACTTCTGGAGCTTTAATCTCCATCAATCTTTTTAAACGATTGTTTCTAATGATAACACGACGATATAAGTCATTTAAATCAGAAGAAGCAAAACGTCCACCATCTAAAGGCACTAATGGTCTTAATTCTGGTGGAATAACTGGTATGTATTGCATTACCATCCATTCTGGGCGGTTGGTAATTCTTTCAGAACTATCTCTAAATGCTTCTACAACACTTAAACGTTTTAAAGCATCTGCCTTACGTTGTTGAGAAGTTTCGGTAGCAGCAGCATTACGTAACTGATAACTTAACTCGTCTAGGTCTAAACGATTTAATAAATCACTTACAGCCTCAGCACCCATTTTAGCAATGAATTTTTGTGGATCTTCGTCTGGTAAGTATTGGTTGTCTTTTGGAAGATTATCCATAATATCCATATACTCTTCTTCACTCAATAAATCTCCTACACCCAAGCTATCTTTTACACCACCTTGTATTACTACATAACGCTCGTAGTAAACAATGCTTTCTATTTTTTTAGAACTCATTCCTAATAAATAACCAATTTTATTAGGCAAACTTTTGAAGTACCAAATATGCACCACAGGAACAACTAGTTTAACGTGTCCCATTCTTTCTCTACGTACTTTTTTCTCTGTAACTTCAACACCACATCTGTCACACACAATACCCTTATAACGAATACGCTTGTATTTACCACAAGCACATTCAAAATCTTTTACTGGCCCAAATATTCTTTCGCAAAACAAACCATCTCTTTCTGGTTTATAAGTACGATAGTTAATAGTTTCTGGTTTTAATACTTCGCCAAAACTTCTTTCTAAGATAGAATCTGGAGAGGCAAGGCTAATAGTGATTTGCGAGAAGGAGCTCTTGGTGCGATTGATTTCTTTTTTTAGTGCCATAAAGCGTATTTAATATTTTAATATTTACTATGTATATGCACATTCATTTTACTACATATGTAGCAAAATAATTTGAATGTTTAATCTGGTTATTAGTTCCTTGTAGCTTGGGGTTTGAATGACTTAGTTTTATATTGCCTCTAAGACTTAAAGGCACTCTTTTTATTGCAGTGAATAAGAAGAAATATAACCCATTTTTTAAAAAGATACTACTAACCAAATTTAGAGTT
Source organism: Bacteroidota bacterium (assembly GCA_026391115.1). Classification (GTDB taxonomy): domain Bacteria; phylum Bacteroidota; class Bacteroidia; order Chitinophagales; family Chitinophagaceae; genus CAIVPM01. The sequence goes on from JAPLER010000087.1 coordinate 8,378, forward strand.
GGCAAAAGTAGGGGTTTTGTGGATAACTTATTTAAAATTATTTTGTAGTTTGGTGTTAATAATTTACTGAACATATAACACAAAATATGAGATGGGTAATTTGCCAATTGGGTAAAGTATTATTCAAATTTAAATACAACCCAGAGGTGAGTTGAACTGGGAGTAAGTAGAGCTTGACAAGGGGTTATACTAGGAGTAAGTAGGAACTTGCAACGAAGGATGAACGAAGGATTATAGGAGTAGGAACGAAGGATAGACGAAAGATAATACAATAAAAGAGTGTTTAAAGATTTGCTATACCCTTGCATTATACTAAAAAAGCAGCTAGCTGCTTTTTTAGTATAGATTATTTTATAATTAGAATGTTGGGCATCTAACCGCTGCACCCATTGCAGTTCTTCTGTTTAGATTTGCTCTGTAAGTTGCACTTAACTCTAAACCACCTCTATATTGAGAATAGGTATTTAATTTAGAAATATTTACATCGTAACTAAAACCAATGTTCCATCTGTCAATATCGAAGTTGATTACTGGTATGATAGCATCTCCCCATCTGAAGAAAGTACCAAAGTTGATTCCAAATGTGGTATTGTCTTCTTTATAGCCTCTACCAAAATCAATACCATATAACATACCTGCTAAAAATTGTTCGTTACCATCTTGCTTGATATAATCTATAAATCCCTGCACTTTATTGTTATCGCTAGTTTGTGCAGATATACCACCATTTAAAACCAATTTTCTACCTAAAATAGAATAATCGGAGTTATTGGCAAAAAAGTTGAGTTTTGGATTATTGATATGGTACATAGCTGCACCAACATAATATCTAATATCATCACCAAAATCGCTGCTATAAGTTAAGCCAGCACCAACATCGTAATAAGTATAACCGAAGTTGCTAAAATTCGCTATTTCTTGTGGAGAAATTAATTTCAACTCTTGCGAGTTAAAAGAAGTATTTACTGCACCGCCCATAAAAGCGATTGATAGATAACTATTGTTAATTTGGCTAAGCGATTTATTGAAACTTACTACTGGTAAAAGAGAAGTTTTCTTAAGCTTAACATCTCCTGCTACATCGCTTGTTGCCTGTAAGCCAAAAGTAGCCCAATCTCCTGAAGCATTGTTTAACGGCATTTTATACTCGCCACTTGCTGCAAAAGTTTTAAATGGCACAGCAATACTACCCCACTGGTTTCTGTAATTGGCTTTAATTCTTACATCGCCATTAAAAATACCAGCTAAAGCAGGATTACGCAACAATGGCGTTTCGTAGTATTGAGAAAAGTTTAAATCCTGACCTATTGCAGCAGTGCAAAAGCCAACAAACACACTTAGCGATATTATTATTTTCTTCATATCAAAATTTTAAAATCCATTATAATTTAAGTTTCGGAAGGCTGGCTTCCGAAACTTACTTGAGCAATTATTTAATTAAAGTTACCGAACCTGTGTAAACGAATTTGGTACCATTTGCACACACCACTTCACAAGTATAAACATAGGTATCTGTAGGTGCAATTACACCTTTAAATTTACCATCCCAAGCCAAAGCAGGGTTGAATGTTGCTGATTGGTATGGCGGTGGCACAAAACCAGCACGCTCAAACACTACCTGACCCCAACGATTGAATACCCTAAAGCTTGTCACTTTAGCAATACCAGTTGCTGTAACATAGAAATAGTCATTTAAACCATTACCATCTGGTGTGAATGTATTTGGAATAAATACCTGACTCGCTTCGCAAAAAGCCTGAATACAGATTTGAGCAGTATCCTTACAACCATAAACACTAGTAGCATCTACTCTATAGCAAACATTGTCTAAAATGGTTGCAGTAGGATTTGGCCTAGTAGCGTCATCTAAATTATCAGCAGGCGTTTTCCAAGTAAAACCATCGGCAGAACTCGACCATATAGTACCTGTGCCATCTGTTCTAGTAGCATCGCTATAGAATGGATTTAAGTGGTACTGCACACCGCCTTGTAAACGAACTGTATCAATACCAAATGCAACAGTTAATGTATCGCCAACTGCTATTTGAATACTATCTATTATTTGTGTACCTACAAAGCAGCCTGCACTGTTGGTAGCATATACTGTATAAGTAGTAGTAGATGCAG
>JAPLER010000328.1 GCA_026391115.1 Bacteroidota bacterium
CATTGCGATTATGCACACACAATCTTTTTTAGATTTACACTATGCTATTTTAAAATCTTATGACTTTGATAACAAGCATGAAGCTACGTTTTATAGAAGCAATGACAATTGGCAACGAGGCAGAGAAATTAGTTTTAGTGAATATGAAAAAGAATACTTGGCAACACCCTTGCTAATGAAGGATACTAAAATTGGTACAGAGATTAAAGACACCAATCAAAGATTTATTTATGAATATGACTTTGTCAAAAAATGGACTTTTTTAGTTGAATTATTTAATATCTCCAAAGAAGTAGATATTTTACTTGATTACCCAGCTATGACTAGAAAAGAAGGAATAGGACCACAGCAATATGGAACCAAAAGTTTTTTAGGGGATAGATTTGCAGATGTGGAAGAAAAATATGATTTAAAGGAAACGCTTGATGGTTTTGGGGAGGAAGGTGAAATTGAACCTAAAGTTGAAGATTAATTTATCCTTTACTGTAACCATACATTTTTTCAACATCTTTTACAATAATTTCTAAGTCTTTATCTGAACTATTTGCGTTGTAGTTTTGTTTAAGATTTGTACCTACAAGTATTGCTATTGTTTGATATAAGGCAGCTGTAAAACCACCTTTATATTCTTGAATTATTTCATAACAATTATTACCTGTTTCTCTGTAAATCAATTTCATTAACACTTTACCTTGATAAATAGAAAGATTAGTTAATCTGTCTGCAAATTCTTTTCGCAACTCTTTTTCTCGAGTTTTAATAATCCTTTTGCGTTCTTTTCTATCAGTAACCCCAACAAGTTTTTGATTAATTTCGTTCATTATTTTAGAAGCCGCTTTGGCATAAGGATATGTTATATAAACTGCATTTCTTAATCTAGTCCATTCTTGCCTTTGCTTTCTTTGTTCAACAGTAAGTTTTCTAACACTTACAACTTCCAACCTAGGTAAAATTTGAAAAGGCAATGTATCTCCCTCTACAGTAATAATTGCTGGAACTCTTATAGTGTCATACTTTCCTCTATTTTGACAAAAAATAATATTCATAATCAAAATAAATAAAGCTACAAATGATATTTTTATATATGCAGGACTCACTATAATTGCTTTAGTGTTTATTCAAAAATAAACGTAAAGTAACCTAATAAAAAGTTAATTTTTAAAAAATGGGTTATTGTAATAATTTACTTACTGTTTGCAGTATAAATTCTTATAGTCAGGCTATCCTCACACTTTAGCAATAATTCTTGTATAGAGATTTTAAAAATGGGGTGAATAATGTTATTAGCAATTTCATTTAATGGCAATAAAACAAATTTTCGTTCGTGCATTCTTGGGTGTGGTACTTGCAAATTTTCCTCGTCAATAATCAAGTCATCAGTCAACAAAATATCAATATCAATTAATCTAGGTCCCATTTTTACAATTCTTTTTCTACCCAATTGCAGCTCTATCTCAAGTAATTTTTTAATTAAAACTTGAGGAGTAGTTTCAATTTCAATTTGCAATACTTCATTTAAAAAACTTGGTTGGTTGGTAATGCCCCAAGCAGCAGTTTCATAAACTCTTGAAGTTTGAATTATTTTGCCACAATTCATAGCTATCAAAGCTTTTGCTTGCTTTAAATTATTTTCTCTATTACCCAAGTTTGTACCTAACAATAAAAATACTTGATATATTTTTCTATTTTTTTCCATTAATTATTTGTGAAAATTTGTGCTATTCATAGCAGACAAATAAAATAAAAAAAATCCCACAACTACTTGTGGGATTTGAATATTCAAAAGTTTTTAAATACTATTTTAAACCTTTTTCGTCACTTACACTAAGTTTATGACGACCTTTCGCACGACGACTCGCTAAAACTTTACGTCCATTAGCAGTTTGCATTCTTTTTCTAAAACCGTGAACTGTTTTTCTACGTTTTTTATGTGGTTGAAAAGTTTGTTTCATTTTAATTTACAATTTTTAATGCCTAATAATTTGGTTTCAGTAACAGCAGTCACCATACCACCGTTTGTGAAAGGTTGGCAAAAGTAGGGTTGTAAGTCTAAATGGCAAAATCAAAATTCAATTTAAATTCATATTTACCTCAAAATTCACTTTTTTATGTAATAAAATTAATTTACAAAGCTATTGCCGACTAGTTTTATTGAAAAACAACTGTTTTCATTTAAACAAAATCAAACATTAATCATTTCAATTAATGCACGTTTATATATTTACAAATATGAAAAGAATAGCTTATCTAATTTTACTCATTCCAATTATTAACGCTTGTTCGCCATTATGTAAAATGACAAATAATAATACCAAAACATTTGTTAAAGTAAGAGGAACACAATTTATGATTGGTAATAAGCCATATAATTTTATAGGTACAAATTTTTGGGCAGGAATGAATTTAGGTTCTGTTGCAAAAAGCGGAAATAGAAATAGATTGATAAGAGAACTTGATGCAATGCAAAATATTGGCATTAATAATTTACGTATTATGGCTTTAACCGAAGGTCCAGATACAGAGCCTTTTAGAATTGTGCCTAGTAATAATGATAAAGGAACACTGAATGAAGATTATTTAATTGGGTTAGATTTTTTGTTGAGTGAAATGAAAAAAAGAAATATGTATGCAGTAGTTTGTTTAAGTAATTTTTGGCCTTGGAGTGGTGGCTTTGCACAATATCAAAAATGGGCTAGAGATATAGAACATATAGAATATCCAATGGATACCATAAATGGTAATTGGGATTTATATATGAAAAACACTGCTAAGTTTTATTCATCGCAGAGAGCTATTCAAATTTATCATCAATCTATATCAAAAGTTATTAGTAGAAAAAATACAGTAACCAATATTTTATATAAAGATGATGCCACTATAATGAGTTGGCAGTTGTGCAACGAGCCACGTGGTATGAACAATGTAAAAGACTATTTAAAATGGATTGATACAACAGCTTCTTTAATTAAAAGTATAGATAACAATCATCTTGTAAGTATTGGCAGTGAGGGTTTTACATCAGATAAAATACATAATGGTACACCATTTATAGAAACGCATTCTTTTAAAAAAATTGACTATACAACTGCACATTTATGGATTCAAAACTGGGGAATGTATAATCCATCAAAGCATAATGAAACTTATATTGCATCTATACAATTTGCAAAAGAATATATAAAGGAACACGTTGAATTAAGCAATAAATTAAACAAACCATTTGTAATTGAAGAGTTTGGGATTATGAAGGATAGTGGAAGTTACAACCCAACTGCAACAACAAAAAATAGAGATTCGTATTTTGATTTTGTTTTTAACGAAATATACCAATACTCAATGCAGCAAAAAGCAAGCGGCGTAAATTTTTGGGCTTGGAGTGGAGAGGGAAGACCTCGAGCAAATGCTTGCTGGTGGAGTATTGGCGATGATTTTACTGGAGACCCACCCCACGAATTACAAGGTTGGTATAGTGTCTATGATACAGATACATCAACACATAATGTTATAAAAAAATATGCAGCGTTGATGAAAAGCATAAAATAATTCAATCAAGTCAACGAAAATCAAATTAATCATACAATCATTGTTTAGTGAAATTAAAATTTAAACATAAAGTTGCCATTAAAATTTATCAAACAAAATTTAAAGCACTTTCCTTCATATCAACAAAAATTGCTGCCCAAAAGCTGTTCAATTTCTTTTGCACACCATATAGTGGTAAACCCAAACGCAAAGAACCATTATTATTCAAGAAAGGAAAAAATATTAGCGTAATTTATGAAAAAAATAAAATAAATGGCTGGCAATTTGTGCCTTTAAAACCCAATGGACATAAGACTTTAGTGCTACATGGCTTTGATAGTTGTGCTTATAAAAGTGAATCTATCATTGCAACTTTATACGATAATGGTTACGAAGTTTTTGCATTTGATGCTTTAGGTCACGGCACAAGTGATGGCAAAACAATTAATGCAAAACAATACTCCGAAATAATAAGTTTAATAGATAACAATTTTGGAAAAATGTATGCTTTTGTAGCACATTCTTTAGGTGGCTTGGCAGCAAGCCTAGCTGTTGAAAAATATTGTAAAGATTTACCAAAACTTGTGCTGATTGCACCTGCAACTGAAACTACAACAGCTATAGATAACTTCTTTAAGTTCTTAAAAATGCCTTTGCATTTAAAACCCGAAATTGAAAATTTAATTGTTGAAATGAGTGGTCAACAACCAAGTTATTTTTCTGTTAGTAGGTCTATTAAAAATTTTGAAAACAGCACTTTATGGATACACGATCAAAACGATTTTATTTGCCCAATTGCCGATGTATTGCCTATAAAGAAATTGAATTTACCTCACATCGAATTTTATTTCACAAAAAAATTAGGACATAATTTAGTTTATAGAAATAAAGAAGTGTTGAATAAAATTATACAATTTTTAAACTCATAATTACAAAGTGCCAACTTATATTGATCATCTTCAACGTCTAATAAATATTGATATTAAGCCCAAACGAATTATTTCATTGGTTCCATCTCAAACAGAACTTTTGTGCGATTTAGGCTTAACAGATGAAGTTATTGGTATCACCAAGTTTTGCATTCACCCAAATGAATGGTTTAAAAACAAAACACGAATCGGTGGCACAAAAAATATCGATATAGATAAAGTAAAAAACTTACAACCCGACTTGATAATTGCCAATAAAGAAGAAAATACAAAAACAGATATAGAGCAACTTGAAAAAATTGCACCAGTCTGGATAAGTGATATTACCAATTTGCAAGATGCTTTGCAAATGATAGAAAGAGTTGGAAGCATTGTAAACAAAGCATTTGAAGCTAATGAAATTTGCGATAAGATAAAAACAGAGTTTGAAATATTAAATCAGTTTGTAGCTAACCAACTAATAGAAAATCTAACTTGCTGCTACATTATTTGGCAAAAACCCTACATGTCAATTGGTGCAGATACATTTATAAACTCAATGCTTCAGTTATGTGGCTTGACTAATATATACGTTACTGAAAATCGTTACCCCGAAATTTCAATTGAAAATTTAATTGCTATAAAACCCAATGTAGTAATGCTTTCAAGCGAGCCATTTCCTTTTAAAGAAGAGCATTTACAAGAATTGCAAAATCTTTTGCCAAACAGCAAAGTGTTTTTTGTAGATGGTGAAATGTTTAGTTGGTATGGCAGTAGGTTACTAAAAGCACCAAAATATTTTATTGAATTATTGCAAAAAAATCAATAAAAAAATAGTCTCACAAAATTTTGTGAGACTATTCAAATTCAGTATGAACAATGCTTACGAAGCATTTACTTCTACTTTTTTTGTTACTAATTTGTGTGGACGACTTTTGCCAAATGAACCCTTAAATCTTTTTCCTTTAGCAGTTTTTTTATCACCTCTTCCCATTGTATTTTTATTTTAGTGAGTGGCAAATATAAAAAAACCTCTTCACAATTAAAGAGGTTTTTTTAATGAGGTAGAATTTGCTTAGATTTTTGAGCTTAATTCTTTTCCAGCTTTAAACTTAGCAACTTTTTTAGCTTTAATTTTAATAGTTGCACCAGTTTGTGGATTACGTCCAGTTCTTGCAGCTCTTTTAGATACTGAGAAAGTACCAAATCCAACTAAAGTTAATTTACCACCAGCTTTCAAAGTTTTTTGTACAGCTGTTGTAAAAGAATCAATAGCAGCGTTAGCTTGTGTTTTAGTAACGCCAGCATCTTCAGCAATTTTAGCAATTAATTCTGCTTTGTTCATTTTGTTTAAATTTAAATTGTTAATTAACAATAACAAATATAGAGGCTTTGCAAAGTCAACAAAATATTTTGAAAAATATGTGCAAAAAAAGTGTGTAAAACCTATACTGTTAAAGGATTTTGTTAATTTCTTTTCTGTAGTAAGCCCATAAAACCTATATACAGCAACACTTTCGAAAATGTAAATTCTTCAAAATGCAATGATACAAAGCCTTTTATCAATCTAAAACTTGCATTAAACTTCTAAAACCTATAAAATTATTTGCAAATAAATCTATACCATCCTGCCTTAATTTAGGTGCATATTTTTCGATATACAAATTATATAACGCTTTAGACTCGCAATAATACTGTATAGCGTATGTTGGACCTTCTTCCTCATCAATTTCAAGCAACCTTACAAATTGATATTTCGTAAAACAATTTGTATCCATTACATCAGTCAAGTGCTTTTCCTGCATCCATTTTAACCAGGCATCGTTAATTACCCAATTTACTTTTATTGTTACATTATATATTAACATAAAATTATTTTTACAAACTTATTTGTTTGGCAAACACAATAGTTAATGTGCTTTACACATTTATCTTAATTATTGCCCAAGCTGCATTGCTACTATGTTTCTTTAGTGGCAAATGTAATTTTGTTATAAGATTATTTCCAGTGGAAATAATCTTACAATGCACCATTCATTTGAAGTAATTCTATTCAGCACAAATAAAGCAATCACTTACTTTTGTTCAATACTTCAATTTTGAAAAGAATTATTTGCACTGTAACCAACGATTTAAATTACGACCAGCGAATGCAACGCATTTGTACATCATTGCAACAAAATGGTTACAATGTAACATTAGTAGGTGTTTTACGCAAATCTTCCATACAACTTTCTTCGCAAATTTTTACACAAAAAAGGATAAATATTTTTTTTGAAAAGGGATTTTTGTTTTACGCGGAATACAATTTAAAACTTTTTTTCTATTTATTATTTGCTAAGACAAATGCTATATGTGCAATAGATTTAGATACAATTCTTCCTTGTTATTTTGTTTCTTTTTTTAAAAGAAACAAAAGAGTTTATGATGCCCACGAAATTTTTACAGAAATGAAAGAAGTTCTTGAGAACAAGCGTGTGCTTTGGTTTTGGACAACAATAGAAAAAATATTTATACCTAAATTTAAGCTTGGTTATACAGTAAATAAATTTATGCAAGATGAGTTTTATAGACGGTATAAACGCAATTATGAAATTGTAAGAAATATTCCTTTAAAGACTCTACAAAATTCACGTTTACAGGATAGTGACAATTTTGTTATTTATCAAGGTGCTGTTAATGAAGGC
>JAPLER010000176.1 GCA_026391115.1 Bacteroidota bacterium
AGTAGAACAAACAAATGCTTGGATGGATGCTTTTAAAGGAATTATCATCAGATATGAAAAGCTATTGGTAACTTGGTGGAATATGCTGTGGCTTTGCATCATAACTATTTTCCTCAGAAAAATAAAATTTTAAACAACTTCTAATTTAATAAAATCAAAAAGAATGAAAAAAGTGTCGTTTTTATTTATTGCAGTATTTACAATTTTAAGTTTTAGCTATTCACAAGTTACAAGCATTATTGGTAAATGGAAGCCAGTAAAATGTGAGATTGAAGGATTTTTGATTGCTGATGCCAAAACCAAAAAATCTGAATTTGTAAAACCAATTGAAGAATTGGTTAAAGGCGATAAAAATCAAACGCAATCTACTCAAATGCTTGAAATGATGAAAAGTATGTTGCTGGAAAAAATGCAAACTACTACTGAAGAGTATCAAGCAAATGGAAATTATTTTGAATATAACTCTACAGGAAAAGGTAATCCAGAGCCTCAAAAATATACTTATGATTCAAAATTAAAAGTAATAACCCTTGTTAATAAAGAAACAAGCGAAAATGAAAAAATTAGTGTTGAGTATACAAAAACTGGATTTATTGGCACTGTTGAAATGACTAGTTTTATTGACCCTGCAAAAAAGATGAAGTTAAAAATGACCTATGAAAAAGCGTATTAAATTAAACAATTAAATGACTACAAAAGTTGAACAACTATACTTAGAAGCTGAGGCAGATATTAGAAATAATAACTACCACGATGCTTTTGAAAAGTACGAAACTATTTTGTACGAAGAACCAAGTTATGCACCTGCACACAACAGTATGGGTTGGATTTATAAGACACAGTTTGATAATTACGCCAAAGCAGAAAATCATTTTAAAGCATCAATACAAGCCGATCCTTATTATCCTCATCCTTATTTTCATTTAGCATCAATACTTTTTGATTTAGATAGATTTGAAGAATTAAAAAAGCATTTGGATAAATCTCTCAAAATTTCAATACTTGAAAAAGCCTGGATTTATTATAGATATGCAATGATGGAAGAAACAAAAGGAAATTTTGATGATGCAATCAAGCAATATCAAAAAGCAATACTCCATTCTTTTAATAACGAAAAAATAACTGAATATAAGGCTGATATTGAAAGATGTCAAACCAAAATAGAGTTAAATACTAAATAAGCCACAATGAAAGGCAAATCAGCAGTTATTATTGGTTCAGGCTTCTCCGGTCTTTCAGCAGCTTGCTTTATGGCAAAAGCTGGATGGAAAGTTACTTTGCTTGAAAAACATTCACAAGCTGGTGGGCGTGCAAGACAATTGAAAGAAAATGGATTCACTTTTGATATGGGACCAAGCTGGTATTGGATGCCTGATGTATTTGAAAGATTTTTTAATCAGTTTGGGAAAAAAGTTTCTGATTATTATACTTTAGAAAGGTTAAACCCAAGTTATACTGTTTTTTGGGAAGATACTGAAATGCCTATTCCTGCTGATTTTAATGAATTGAAGAGTTTATTTGAATCTGTAGAAAAAGGAAGTGCTGAGCAATTAGAAAAATTTGTAAAAGAGGCTGCATATAAATACAATGTTGGTATTAATAAACTAGTACATAAACCATCGCAATCAATAACAGAATTCTTAGACTGGGAAGTTATAACTGGGGTACTAAAGTTGGATGTATTTACCAATATGAAAAAGCATGTTGCGAAGTATTTTAAAAATCCTAAGTTGCAACAATTGCTTGAGTTTCCTGTATTATTTCTTGGTGCATTACCACAACAAATTCCTGCATTGTATAGCTTAATGAATTATGCAGATTTAGTTGGAGGAACTTGGTATCCACAAAATGGAATGTATAGTATTGTTGATGGAATGTATAAACTTGCAGTTGAATTAGGTGTTGAGTTTAGGTTTGATGAAGATTTACAAGAGATAGTTGTGGATAATGGGAAAGCGGTGCAAGTCAAAACTCAGCATTCAACATTCAACATTCAAAATAATGAAGTGGTTATTTCAAGTGCAGATTATCATTTTACAGAAACTAAATTGTTACAACCACAATATCAGTCTTATAATAAAAAATACTGGAATAGCAGGGTAATGGCACCAAGCTGTTTATTGTATTATATTGGGTTAAATAAAAAGCTACAAAATATTACGCATCATTCACTTTTTTTTGATACCGATTTTGGTGTTCATGGTAAAGAAATTTACAAAACAAAAGAATTTCCAAGTAACCCTTTATTTTATGTGTGTACACCTAGCGTAACAGATGAAACTGTTGCACCCAAAGGATTTGAGAACTTATTTTTTTTAATACCTATTGCTTCTGGTTTAGAAAATGATACTGAAGAACTACGCAAAAAATATTTTGATATTATAGTAAAAAGATTTGAAGATAGAGTAGGAGAGCAAATTACAGATAATGTTATTTACTATAAATCTTATGCCACAAGCAACTTTATTGATGACTATAATTCTTTTAAAGGTAATGCTTATGGCTTGGCAAATACACTACTACAAACAAGTATTCTAAAACCCAATTGTCGTAGCAAAAAAGTAAGTAATCTTTTTTATACTGGGCAACTTACAGTTCCTGGACCTGGTGTACCACCAAGTTTAATTAGTGGCGAGGTGGTGGCTAACTTGATTAATAAATTATTCTAATTATTTTTCTGCAATAAAAAATAAATCTAAGCAATCTTCCTTAGCAGGTGCAACATAAAAGTCGCTGTGGTGAATGCTTTCAACCAATGTGTTATCAGCAGTAAGCATTTTTTTTCTGTTTCTTCTGTTTAAATAATCAAAAGGAATTTGTAGTAATTGACGAGGTAAAAGATATTGTAAATTCAAAATATCATACTTCATAATTCTGTTTACAGATTCCTTATTCTTGTTGTAATATTCCATTACTTTCTCATTACCATAAGTGCCGTTGGTTTCAACAGCTTTAAAACTTTTAAGTAATAATGTTTTTAACTCAACAACTGTATATTCTCTAATATGCCAAGGATTACGCGATAAACTCATTGGCTTGTTGGGTGTGGTAACAATAAATTTCCCACCAGGTTTTAGCACTCTATGAATCTCTTTTACGTATTCATTATCCTTAACAATATGTTCAATTACCTGAAAAGAAATTACATAATCAAAGCTATTATCTGCAATGCCAGCAATAGGTGGAATAGTCATTTGCAAATACTCAACATTGGTTAAGTGTGCATTTTCTTCCTTTACTTTAGGGTCAGCAAATTTATCTATAGTAACAAATTGAGTTGCCTTTGGCGATACTACACTAATACCATAACCACTACCTGTACCTATTTCTAAAACTTTACCACTTATAATTTTTGCTGTTTCTAAATATGCCAAAATAGAACGCTGATAAACATAATTATCACTCATATCTCTGTGGCTAACCCTTTCTGCTGTTTGCATATTATTTCTTTAAGTTGGCAAATATAGAAGTGTTGAGGAAAATGGTGTTTGTCATAGAAATGTAATTTTTTTGAGAAATTACTCTTGTAATAAATTAAATTCTAATTTAGATAAAATTATCTTATGAAATGGTTTTTAATTTTTGTTTTTAGTACAGTATTTTTTTATTCGTGTATTCCAAAATGTGAAGAATACTTATGTGATAATGGAGGGTATAAAAAAGTTAGATTTTTATCAAAGAGTGATAGCACAAGTTTATTTTTTACAAACTCAAGAAAATACAACTACAAAGACATCTTATTTTTTTATAGATCAAACAACAAAATTGATACTGTTTGGCACAATATAAATTCAGATGTACATTGGAACTATAACCACACGAATTTAGTTTTTGATTCAGTAGTAACTTTTGGTCTACCATTTGTTTCCTCTAGATTGTATGTAAAATTTTCTCCAACAGAGATTGATAGTTTCGAATACAAATTTCAAGTATCAAATAACAAATGTTGTCCAAGTGGATTTTATGACTATTATGATTTTTCTTTTCAAGATAAAGTCATAAATGAAGACTCATCCTATTATACAACTATTTACAAGTAATATCTCAACTAACAA
>JAPLER010000061.1:0-2347 GCA_026391115.1 Bacteroidota bacterium
AGTCTTTTGCTTCTGCAACAATACTTTCGGCTTCACTGCTTCTTTCTCTGCCACGTGTAAAAGGCACTACACAAAAACTGCACATATTGTTACAACCACGCGTAATAGATACAAATGCTGTTACACCATTGCTATTTAAACGAACAGGAGAAATATCGCCATAAGTTTCATCTCTACTCAACAAAACATTTACACCTTTTTGTCCTGTTTCTGCTTCTTTAATTAAGTTGGGTAAACTTCTATAAGCATCTGGTCCAACAACTAAGTCAACTAACTTTTCTTCTTCTAAAAGTTTGGCTTTTAAACGTTCTGCCATACAACCTAAAACGCCAATTAGCATTCCTTTTTTCTCTCTTTTCAAGATTTTGAATTCAGTTAAACGCTTACGAATAACTTGCTCAGCCTTGTCTCTAATGCTACATGTGTTTATTAAAATCAAATCAGCATCTTCAACATTTTTTGTTGCACCAAAACCTTCGTCATTTAAAATAGATGCCACAATTTCACTATCGCTAAAGTTCATTGCACAACCATAGCTTTCTATATAAAAGTATTTTTTGTACTGATTTACATCATTTAAAAAAGGTGCAAAAGCTTCTCCTTGTTTGGCTTCATCGTGTATTTTGCTTGCAACTTCTAGCATTATTAAAGTATTTGGTTGCGAAAGTATCGAAAACAAGCATTAGTGCCATAATGTCTTGTTTGTAATTTGTATAAATTAAGGTTAATTAACTATAAAAAAAAGAACCATAGCTTGTGTTAACAGCTACAGTTCCTTTACTCTAACAATAATCAAACAGAAAACTACAACCCATCCAAAAATGAATTTAAACTAGATAAGCTTATTGGTGTTGTTGTAGTTTTAATGTTGTATTGTGTATTATTTGTAATAAGTGTTTCTAAATAGCCTAAATAAAACTGGTTATCTAAATAAGATAAAGCAACAAAAGTTACATCTGCATTTGCAGGTAAATTGGTTGCAACAAAACTTTTACTTGCAGCATCACCATTTAATCTTATAACAATATTATTATTTCTAAACACAGCAAAAACAGCAGTATTTTTATTGGTAAAATTAATGGGCAATAAAATGTTACAAGTTGCTGGTGAACCCAAGCTCACAGGTCTGTTGATTGTCATCCAACTAAGTTTATTACTACTAATTTGGTATGCTGGTTTTGAAGTACCTTGTATTGTAACTTGATTGTAACTTAAAGAACCTGTTAAAGAGTCTGCTAAAGTCCAATTAATTAATCCTTGATTTATACTACCATAATAATACTTGTAGCCAACTCCAGGAAAATTAGTATCGGCAAAAGCCAAACTAAATTTATTTTGTTGTTTAAATCCTAAAGTTTCTTTTGCAGCAGAATACAAGTTCAAATCGAATGCTGCTACAGTTTCTTGTAAACTATTTTCATTACAACTAGAAATCATATTACGAATAAAATCGCCTTTTGTCAATACAGAATTTAAATTTGCTGTAATATTTCCTGAATAATTAACCCCATTTAAAGTGCAAGCATTTGCTGGTACAAATAATTGTGTGCTGCTATTCATATCTACAGTGTTTGCAGATAAAGCACTTAATGTTGCTGTAACTGGCGATTTACTTAAAGCTGTAACAATTGCTTGAGATTTAAGATTACTCATTGTAGAATTTGTCCATTCTGTATCGCTAAAATCACTGTTGTTATATGGCACAAAATCGTCGCTAGATTTTTTGCAAGAACAAAAACTAGCTATTATTAAAAGTGCAATTAATGATATTTTTCTAAAATTCTTCATTTCCATAACTATTGATACCTTTTTAATTTAAAACGTTGCCTGAGAGTTTAACTTTTTTTAAAAGAATTAATAATGTCTATTTTTATTTAGCTTTATTCTAGCACCAAGTTGTAAACCCACTGCATTAAATTTTTGATTAAATCCATCAACAGACTGAATTTTATTCATACTTAATCTAAAATATGGCTCTGCAAAAACATCAAGATTGTCATTAATTTTTCTAATAATACTTAAACCACCATAAAGGCTTATTCCAATATCTTGTTTATAAAAAGCATTACCAGATTTTGCATTAATACTTACTATTTTATAGTTCGTGTCTAAAGTTCGACCTTCATACCAAGAAGTAAGGTTTACAATTGCACCACCATTAATTGCACATTTCCATTTACTATTCAAATCACCAAATTCATAACTCAATAAAACTGGTATTTCTAAGTTTCTATAGTAATTCATATGGGTTTGTACTCTATATCCAACTTGTACATAGATAGATGTATCACTAATTGTAGTATCGCTATTTCCTGGTCTTATAATAGTGTGGGTATTTATTACAATA
>JAPLER010000061.1:2389-26328 GCA_026391115.1 Bacteroidota bacterium
ACTAAATTGCTCATTTACTTGCGAGTATTGAATACCTGCTTTTAGCAATAAATTATCTGTAATTGATTTACTTATTCTTGCTCCAAGCGTAAATCCACCACGTAAAACTTCTACACTATCTTTCTTTGTTAAATATTGATCCAATCCATTTGTAGTACTAATTACTTTTCTAAAAGTATAATCTGGCGAAGCATAAGCTTCTAAATAAAAATCATTTCTAGAAGCACCTTTTGCTGTTGGACAATCTTCGGAACGTCCAAATAAATTTCCAATTTTAAACTCAATGTTTTTATTGCTTACAGTATTCAATTTCCCTAATACATCTTCTTTTGTAATTAAATTTAAGTTTTGAAGTTGTTGAGGTTTTAAAGCATTTTCAAAATTGGCATTGTTAATAGTTTTGCCTACAATATTGTCTATGCCAAGATTTTTAGTTTTAGATTTTGTAATAGACTTTTCTAAGTGTTTTTGTTTTGCATTATTCTTAACTACTCTATTAAGACGGTCATTAAATAACTTGTCATTTTTTTCATTAATTACTATTTTCTCTTTTTTATCAATACTATTTTCAAGTGATTTTTTTGAGTTAATTAATGATGAATTATCTACAAATGATTGATTTGATTTACTATCACTTTCGCTATTTTTTGCTACATTTATAGTACTTGTAGAAAAATTTTCTTCAACTGAGTTTGTTTTGTTCTCTTCATTATTATTTGTTATTGAATTTACACTATTCTCTGCTACTGTTCCTTCTTTCTTACTTGCATTTTCATTTGCAGCAATGGTATTTTTAGATGAGTTTGTATTGCCTGAAATATCTTTTCTTGATGCAAAATAAGTTACAGTTGCTACACTACTTATTAAAGCAATTGCAGTAATAATAGCTCTTTTGTTAAACCACCAAAAGGCTTTTGGTTTTCGCTTTTCTTCGGGCATAATTTTTTCCCAAAGCCCTAGTGGCACTTCGCTTTCAAAGTGTTCTAGCTTTTGTTTAATAAAACTATCAAATAATTTATCTGTCATTATACAGCAATTTTTTGTAATTGAATAATTTGTTGTTGCAACATTTTTCTTGCTTTTACAAGCTGGCTTCTACTTGTTGCAGGTTGAATGTTTAATAAACTTGCAATTTCTTCATGGCTATATCCTTCTATTACACTCATATTAAACACAATTTTATAACCAGTTGGCAGTGCATTTATTAATTTCAATAAATCGTTTTCATTAATTGTATCGTAAGTGTATGGGTCATTACTCATTATCTGCATATGTATATCATCTTCACTTACAATATCCACTCTTCTTTTTCTTACTACTTTTAAACAAGCACTTACTACTATTTTACTCATCCAACCTTCAAAAACACCTTCATTTTTAAACTTATCTATATTGTTGAAAATAGCAATAAACCCTTCCTGCATCATATCTTCAGCCTCCATTTGGTCATTTGCATATCTTAAACAAAGCGTCATAAACCTACCCGAAAACTTGTCAAACAACAGCTTTTGATACAGTCTATCAAGCCTGATACAACCTTGTATAAGTTCCTGTTCTGTCAATTGTTTGAGTTTTGGATTATATAATGAGCCAATTTTGCCATAAAACGTTGCCTAAGACTTTAAAAATATTTATTTTTTTGCAATTGGCTTGCTTTTTTTATGAAAATAATATTCCTATAATCAAATTTTTATGAAAATTTTAACATATACGAAATGTATCGTATATCAAATTTCTCCCTACTTTTATTCTACAAAAAATTTCGTACATCAAAAATAAATTATTATGACAAAGAAAATTTTAATGACAAGTTGCTGCATTGCTGCATTATTATCT
This sequence comes from Bacteroidota bacterium, assembly GCA_026391115.1. GTDB lineage: Bacteria > Bacteroidota > Bacteroidia > Chitinophagales > Chitinophagaceae > CAIVPM01. Next base: position 4,226 of record JAPLER010000061.1, read on the forward strand.
ACAACAATTGCACAAGAAACAGAGCAACCTAAAAAAGTAAAACCAGAAAAGAAAGTAACAAAAAAAGTTGTTATTGTAGATGACAAAAACAAAAATGAAGAAATACTGATTGATGAAATTGGAGATGATAAAAAGGACAAAAAAGTAAAAGTAATAGTGAATGGTAATAAAAAAAGTAATAAAGACAAGGATGTAAAAGTTTTTGTAGATGGAGAGGAAATTGAAAATGCTGGAGATGTGAAGCACAAAAAAATTACAGTATTGGTTGATGGTGATAAAGTAACCATTAATGGCAAGCCTGTTGAAGAAATGAATGATGATGAAATTGAAGTTCTTAGAGGAAAAGCAGACCATTTGAAATTAATTGCACCTTATTTAAGAGGTAGCAGAGGTGGTCAGGCTTTTAATTTTAGAACACCAATGCCACCAATGGAAATGGGCGAGGATTTAGATATTTTAATGGATAAAGGAATTACCGACCTCCCTCAAACAAACAAAGCATTACTTGGTGTTGTAACTGACAAAGATGAAAAAGGAGCAAAAATTAATAATATAAGTAAAGAAAGTGCTGCAGAAAAAGCTGGTTTACAAAAAGATGATATTATAACTAAGGTAAATGACGACAAAATTGAAAACAGCGAAGATTTAATAAAAGCAATTGGAAAGTATAGTCCAGATGAAAAAGTAAAAGTTACATATTTAAGAGATGGCAAAACAAAATCTACAGAAGCAACACTGCAAAAAAATAATGCGAAAGCAAGTAGAGTGTTTAGCTTTAATGGTGATGATGTTCCATTTGAAATGGCACCTTTTGCCAATGATCAAAATTTTGATTTTAAACAATTTAATAGAACTACAAAACCAAAAATTGGTTTTAAAATACAAGATATAGAAGAAGGCAATGGTGTAAAAATATTAGACGTAGATGCAGAAACACCTGCTGCAAAAGCTGGTTTGCAAAAAGGTGATATTATTGTTGATATAAATGGTGAAGTATTAAAAAATGTAGATGAATTAAAAGAAAAATTGGCTACAGCCAAAGAAGGTGATGTGTTAAAAATAAAGTATAAAAGAGATGGCGTTACACAATCAACTGAAGTAAAGTTTCCTAAAAAATTAAAGACGGCAGATTTATAGTTTTCTCATAGTTGGTTTTTGGTTTAAGTTTGGTATGCTGTAATTTATTACTTTGTGCCAAACTTTTTTTATGCAAAAAATTATAGCTGCTGGCGGTTTAGTTATTAATGAAAAACAAGAAATACTAATGATGTACAGAAGACAACATTGGGATTTACCAAAAGGCAAATTAGACGCTGACGAAACTATTGAACTATGTGCAGTAAGAGAAGTAAAAGAAGAGGTTGGATTAAAAGAAGTAACTATAGTTAATTTTTTATGCAAAACACACCACATATATTTTGATAAATGGCTACAACAAGAAGTAGAAAAAGAAACTTGGTGGTATTTAATGAAAGCCAATACCAACGAACAACTTATACCACAAACAGAAGAAGATATAGAAAAAGTAATTTGGGCAAATGAATTGCAACTGAAAGAATGTTTACAAAACACTTATCTATCAATTGTGGAAGTAGTTGAGGTATATAAAAAATGTAGATAAACTTAGGTGTTTGTTGCATTTAAAAAGGGTTGCTATACAGCAACCCTTTTCATAAATTAAGTTAAATATTAAATCAGAAATTTATTTTGCCTCTTCGGTAATATTTACTTTTTTAGCTCCTTTAGAAATTTTTTCTTTTGCAGCAGCAAATTCTTCTTTAGAAATTTCAGATTTATTTACTACTTCACCTTTTTTGTTCAACTTTAATGAAACAAAAGAATCTTCTTTTTTATCGTCAGTAACTGATGCTAAAGCTGGATCTATTAACGCATTACCCTCAACTACATATGACATATAACCATACAAAACTGCATAAAACTGTTTTGAGTAAACAACTCCATCTGTCAAAGCAACAGCACCTTTGGTAGACTCAATAGCTTTATCGATAGCAGTTTTCAAATTTGGTGTGCCAGTAGGTATAAACACAATGATGTGTACTTTGTGTTCACCTTCAATTCTGTTGTTAGTTCTCTTAAAACTAGAAGCTCTACTCAAATCAATGTTTTTTGTTGAAATGATTGTAAAGTCTGTTAATCTAGTTTTACAGCTTGTAGCTAAAATTAAGCTGCATACAATTCCAATTAATGTTCTTTTTTTCATATAAGTTAATTTTTGTTTCAACAAATATATGGTTTCATCAATTCGACCCAAATAATTTACAAAATATTTTTTCATACAATAATATCAAGATTAAGGCGTTATAAGATTTAACAAAAAAAAAAAAATTTATGAAAAAAATTATTTCATCAGCATTAGTTATTGCTGCTAGTGTATTTGTAGTAAATGCACAAGAACTAAAATCAAAAAAAGGCGAAGACTTTTTGCCAAAAAAAGGAGATTGGGCTATTTCTTTTGACGCAACTCCGTTATTTAACTACGTAGGTAAAGTATTTACTAGTAGTAATCAAGCTCCAAACGTAAACTTTTTAGACAATCAACAAATTATTGCTAAGAAATTTACAAAAAACAACGAAGCTTTAAGAGCAGTAGCACGTTTAAATTTTGTTTCTACTACTCAAAAAGATGTTTCTACAACTACAGATTTTAACTTAAACATTGGTTTAGGTAAAGAATGGAGAAAAGGTAGCACAAGATTACAAGGTTATTATGGTGCAGACGCTATGTTAATGTTTGGTAGTGGTCAAAAAGTAAAACAATCAAGTTCTGATACTTATACTAAATCTGGTTCTTCATTTGGAATTGGTGCTAGAGGATTTTTAGGAGCTGAATATTTCATTTTTCCTAAAATTTCAATTGGTGCAGAATATGGTTGGGGATTAGCTTTTGTTTCTACTGGCAAATCTGTAAGTGTAGTAAATGGTGTTGAAACTGTAACCAACAAAGGTGGAAGTGCTATAGGTGCTGATACTGATGTTAATGGTTCTTCATCTACAGGTTCTTTAAGAGTAACTTTACACTTTTAATTTAATAAACCAATTTAATAAAAAAACCTCGCATATGCGAGGTTTTTTTATTGGGTTAAACTATTTCATTAATTTCACATCTCAATTTTTAATTAAAACTATTTGCTTTGAAAAAGATAACTATTTTCATTTTTTGTATTGCTACTTTACAGTCATTTTCTCAAAAACGTACCACACAATTTTCTATAACTGGCGAGGGTGCAGTTATGGCAACTAAACAGGCATTTTCTGTTTACAATGCTGGTTTTGGTGGTAGTGGCAAAGTATTATTTCCTACTGGAAAAAAAAATTATTTTACAGCAACTTTGGGTGTAATGGCTTTTAGTGGTCGTTCTGGTCCTGTAAAAGAAATTTTTAAAGAAGTATTGGGCAATACCACAATTCCAGAACCTTATAACACAGCATTTGCAACAACTAATGTTGCTCATCCACCACTTACTTTAGTAGTACCAAAAATTGGGTATAAATATTTTATTAATAATAAGTTGAATGCTGAGGTTGAAGCAGGTTATTGTTTTGCAACAGTAAAAAAATTATTTGAATCTATTCCTGGCAATGTAGGAGGTTACGATTTTTCTTTGGGCTTTGGATTTTTAGTTACCAAAAAAATTGATATTGGATTTAGATACGAGCAATTTGAAAGCACAGCTAGCGAAAAAGATTTTACAGCATTTGTTGCTTTAAGAACATTAATCAATATTGATTTTAAATAACAACATGCTGTTGTTAAACTTTCTTGGTTTTTGTTAATCACAAAAACTACTAACTATGATTATTCATCAAGACGATAAAGAACTGCTTACACTTTTTAAAGAATCTGGCAAAAAAGAATTTGCATTTACTGCCATTATTAAAAAGTATCAAGAAAAACTGTATTGGCATATTAGACGCTTGGTTGTTGTGCATGACGATGCCAATGATGTATTGCAAAATATGTTTATTAAAGTGTGGAATGGTTTAGAAAATTTTAGAGAAGATAGTCAATTGTACACCTGGTTATATAGGATAGCGACCAATGAAAGTCTTACTTTTTTGGATAGCAGAAAAAGAAAATTTGCAGAAAGCATTGATGACGATGATGACAGTGGCTTAAGCAATCAAATAAAAGCCAGCGAAGGTTTTGATGCTAAAAAATTAGAATGGAAATTGAATATTGCCATTCAACAATTGCCTACAAGACAACAACTTGTTTTTAATTTACGTTACTATGATGAAATGCCTTACGAGGAAATGAGTAGAATTTTAGAAACAAGCGAAGGATCTTTAAAAGCAAGTTATCATCACGCAGCAAAAAAAATTGAAGAATACATACTAAATCATTAAACCTTTAAAAAATACTTAAGTCTTTAAATACGCAATGAAAGAAGATTTTGAAATATTATCACAAATAAAAAAAGAGCATAATCTAAATTACATTTACAATGTTCCTGCAAGTTATTTTGATAATTTGGCTACTACTATTTTGCTTAAAGTAAAAGCCCAACAACAGACCTATAACATTCCTTTGGGTTATTTTGATAATTTATCTACACATATTTTAACCAAAATACAAACACAAGATAAAAACGAGGTTTATACAGAATTACAGGAAATTGCACCTCTGCTTAATAGTATTAGTAAAGAAAATGTATATCAAGTTCCAGTAAATTACTTTGATAAAACAATAAACATTGCTAGAAAGCAACCTGCAAAAGTTGTAATATTTCAACCAAAAAAATGGTATAAATATGCTGTTGCAGCTGCTGTAATTTTTGCAACAAGTGTTACTTTTTATTGGAATAATCATTCAAAATTTGATGCTCAAATTTTAGCACAACACAATATAGCTTTAAAAACAAATGTTACACAAGGCGTTGATTTATTGCAAGATGAAACATTAAATAAAGCTGTAGAAAATGAAAAAACAGTTTTAAACATAGATGAAATAACACAAAATTCAGTTCCATTTTTGGGCAATGTAGAAGAGGAAGTACAACAACTAAGTGATGAAGAATTGAATGTGTATTTACAAGATAATAATCTAACAAAGGAAGAAATATCAAACTCAAACTCTTAAACAGAAAACACAATGAAAAAATATTTACTCATATTAACTCTGTTTTGTAGTGTGCAAATATTTGCACAAGAAGCAGAACCACCACAAGAAAATTTACCTGAAGAAAAAGGCAATTCTCAAGTAATTGAAACGCTTAAAACAGCTTATATCACAAAAGAGTTAAACCTAACTTCAGAAGAAGCTCAAAAATTTTGGCCAGTTTATAATGAATATGCCAATGAAGTGAAAAAAGTATATTCAGAATTTAAAGATGATGTTGTTGCACTTGAAGAAAAAAAAGTTGTTATTTTAAAAAAATATCAAGAAAATTTTAAGAAAATACTGGGCAATGATGACAGAGTAAGAAAATGCTTTAGTGCTGCACCAAGGTTTCATCAAATGTTGAGAAAAGAATGGAAAAGAAGAGTAGAAATGCATCGTCAAAATGGAGGGGGACAAGGTGGCAAGCAAGGTTTTAAACCTGGTAGTGGTGGTCCATCCTGTTTTAAAAAAGCAGGATTTTTTTTGGCAATTATTTAACAGAAAATTCTACTATGTTTGCTACCCTCTTAATCTATACTATATGAGAAAAGAAGAAGACGTAGAAATAAACCTTACTGGCGATGAAACTCAATCTGCATCTAATGATGTGAAACCAAAATGGTATAAACGCATTAGAAAAGGTATTACAACATCAACAGCAGATAAAAAAGAAGTTCCAGAAGGACTTTGGAATAAATGTCCTGAGTGTAATTATATATCAACTACAACTGAATTAAAGGAAAATCTATTTGTTTGTGCAAAATGCAATTACCATCATAGAGTTGGTAGTGACGAGTATTTTGAAATCATTTTCGACAACAAAGAATTTACCCCACTTTTTGATAATATTAAAAGTAAAGATTTTTTAAATTTTACAGATTTAAAAAATTATCAAAAGAGATTAGATGATATACATGCAAAAACTGATTTAAAAGACAGTATGCGTGTTGGTGTAGGTAAAGCTAATGGCGAAGAAATGGTAATTGCTTGTATGGATTTTGAGTTTATTGGAGGAAGTTTGGGCAGTGTAATGGGTGAAAAATTTAGTAGAGCTGTAGATTATTGCATTGAACATAAATTGCCCTACATAGTTATATCTAAAAGCGGTGGTGCAAGAATGATGGAAAGTGCTTTTAGCTTAATGCAACTTGCAAAAACTAGTGGCAAACTATCTCAATTAAGCGATGCTAAGCTTCCATACATATCAATTTTAACAGACCCAACTTTTGGTGGCATATCTGCAAGCTTTGGAATGTTGGGCGATTTGAATATTGCAGAACCTGGTGCATTAATTGGCTTTGCAGGTCCTCGTGTAATTAAAGAAACTATTAAAAGAGATTTACCAGAGGGTTTTCAACGCAGTGAATTTTTATTGGAACACGGCTTTTTAGATTTCATTATTGATAGAAAAAATATGAAAGAAAAATTGGCTCAATTGGTTAAGTTGTTTAGACAATAAAAGCTTCTTCGGTCTTTAGTCCTTTAGTTTCATTCTACTCAAGTATAGACATTTTTTTAAAGATTAAAGACTATTTTAAGACCATAATGGCAACAGAATTTAATAACAGACAGGCATTTTTTAACTACTTTATAGAGTCTAAATATGAAGCTGGCGTTGTATTGCTTGGCACTGAAGTTAAAAGTATAAGAGAAGGAAAACTAAGTTTTAATGATGCATTTTGCTTGATAGATAATAACGAAGTTTGGCTTAGAGGATTGTATATAGCTGAATATAAATTAGGAACAGTAAATAATCATATTGCCGTACACGATAGAAAACTTTTACTAAAAAAAAGAGAAATAAAACGCCTACAAGCTGCTACAAAAGAAAAAGGATTAACCCTCATTCCTCTTAGAGTTTATATAAATGATACTAACTTAGTTAAAGTAGAATTTGGTATAGCTAAGGGTAAAAAACTTCACGACAAAAGAGACACTATTAAAAAACGAGATAATGATAGAGAGTTAAAGCAATATTTGAATTAAAGTTTTTTAAAAAATTTCTTTAACTACATTTTTTATTACCTTAGCTTTACTTAGTGTATATTAATGTAGCACAGGCTCACCAAACGCTTTCAATTCTTTGCTTTGTTGTATCAACCACTCTGTACCAACAATTTCAACCTCAGCATCTGTTTTACATTTCATTACTGCACTTGAAAGTTCAGTAGGAATATCAACATGGAAAATTCTTGGTAAAACAGTAAGTTGTTTTTTTGTAGTAATGGGTTTTAATCCAGGAATAATAGGAGCGGCAATACGCATTTCTTTACAAGTGTTGGCAAATTCAAAAAACTTTTGGTTGTCAAAAAACATCTGAGTCATAATAAACTCAGCATTTGCGTCTACTTTATTTTTTAAATGGCTTAAATCAATCTCTAAATTTGGTGCTTCAAAATGTTTTTCTGGATAACCAGCAACACCCACACAAAAATTGGTTTTACCACCATCTCTAATATCTTCATCAATATAAATTCCATTGTTCATACTATTGGCTTGTTTTAATAAATCAATAGCATAAAAATTTCCATCTTTTTCTGGTTCAAAACTAGCTTCATTTTTTGCAGCATCACCCCGCAAAGCCAATATATTATCAATACCTAAAAAATTTAAATCAATCAATGCATCTTCGGTTTCTCTTTTAGTAAAGCCACCACAAATAAGATGTGGCACTGCGTCAATTTTATAATGATTCATTATAGCAGCACAAATACCTACAGTTCCTGGGCGTTTACGTACTTCAATTTTTTCAAATGTACCATCCATTTTTTTCTTAAACATACTTTCACTTCTATGATAAGTAACATTTATCCAACTTGGTTTAAACTCCATTAATGGGTCTAAATGATCGTATAAAGAAGTTATAGTTTTACCTTTTAATGGGGGTAAAACTTCGTAAGAAAGCAAAGTATCTTTTGCTTGTTGTATATGTTCAGTAATTTTCATTTGCTGTAAAACGTATTTATTAAAATAAATGGTTGCGAAAGTATTACCTAAAGTTTACAAACCCAACTCTATCATCGGATCCCAATATTTATTTTTAAAATCAACAACGGTATCCTTTTCAATTTTTATATTTTCTTTCTCTAAAAGTTCTTGCATTTGAGTAGGGGTGTCAAAATGTATTTTTCCAGTAAGCATTCCATTTCTATTAACAACTCTATGTGCTGGCACTTTTGGCTTTATACTGATGGCACCATTCATTGCCCAACCTACCATTCTTGCACTTAAACCACTGCCCAAATATTTTGCAATTGCTCCATAATTGGTAACCCTGCCTTTGGGTATTTGCCTTACAACGTCATAAACATTTTCAAAAAAATTGTACTCCTTTTTTGTAGTGTTTTTTGCTAGCTGATTTGCCATTTTTATTTATTAGTCAATAAAATTAGTAATTTATTTCAATAAAAAAGAGCAATCTGTTTAGACTGCTCTTTCAATTAATTGTATTCTAAATTACTTTACACTAGTAGCATCATTTAAAGTTTCGTCAACTAAGATTCTTCCACAGTTTTCGCAAACTATAATTTTTTTATGCAATTTAATTTCACTTTGACGCTGAGGTGGTATTGCATTAAAACAACCACCACAAGCATCACGCTCTACAGGCACTACAGCCAATCCATTTCTGTAATTACTTCTAATTCTATCGTAACTATATATCAATCTTTCATCAACTTCTTCTCTTGCTTTTTCACTAAGTTTTTTGTGTTGTTTTTCTTCTTTTTCTGTGTCAGCAATAATTTTTTCCAACTCACTTTTCTTATGGTTTAATACACCTTCTTTACTTGCTATTTGTTTTTTTGCTGCATCTAAAGTTCGTACTTTCTCACCCATTTCTTCATTAGCATCTTTAATATGTTTTTCTGCTAACTTAACTTCAAGCTGTTGCATTTCAATTTCTTTATTGATAGCTTCAAACTCTCTGCTATTCTTTACATTAGCACTTTGTTTTTCATATTTTTTTGCTTGTTCTTCGGCTTCTTTAATAGCTTCTTTTCTGGTTTCAATGTATTCATTAATACCATTCATCTCTTCTTCAATTCTTGTTTTACGACTATGCAAGCCTTGAATTTCATCTTCCAAATCATTCACTTCCATTGGTAATTCACCTTTTAAAATAGCAAATTCATCAAGTTTACTATCAATTTTTTGAAGACGTACTAATCCAGCTAATTTGTCTTGAACTGAATAATCTTTTACTGCAGCCATTATAAAAATAAATTATAAGTTAAAAAGTTAAAGCTTCGATTAACACCAATACTGAATTATTTAAAAGAAATAATTGACCGGATTTGTATTTATCTCACTTTTAAGGACGGCAAAAGTAGGGAAATTTGCCTTTAAAATGTCCATAAATAAATCTACCGTAAACTGTTCACTTTCCCAATGCCCAATATCAGCTAAAATTATTTTATTTTCTGCATCAAAAAACTCGTGATATTTTACATCGCTTGTTATATAAATATCTGCTTTTTGAGCGATTGCATTTTTAGCTAAAAAAATACCAGCACCACCGCAAACAGCAATTTTTTTAATTTTCTTATTAAGCAATGCTGTATGTTTTATTAATTTTAAATTGAATTGATTTTTAAGAATGTTTAAAAAATCAATTTCATCCATTTCTTTTTCCAATTCACCAATCATTCCACTGCCAACTTGTTGATATGAATTACTAAGCGATACCACATCATAAGCAACTTCTTCGTAAGGATGTGCTGCAATCATTTCATTTATAATTTTTTGTTGCAAATAATTTGGAATAATTACTTCAAGTTTCATCTCTACTTCCTCAGATCTTTCTCCAATTTTTCCTGTAAAAGGATTTGCATTTTCATTAGGTTTAAAAGTTCCTGTTCCATTTGATGTAAAACTACATTCACTATAATTACTAATCTCTCCTGCACCAGCAGCAAACATTGCATTTCGCACAACATCTAAATAATTTTTAGGTACAAAAACAATTAGCTTACTTAATAAATTTTGTTTTGGTAATAAAATTTTTTTATTTAATAAATTAAGTTTGTCTGCGATTTTATTATTTACACCTTCTAATACATTGTCTAAGTTGGTGTGTATTGCATAAATGGCTATATCGTTTTTTATTGCAGTAATAATAGTTTGCTCAACATAGTTTTTTCCTGTAATCTTTTTTAATCCACTAAAAATTATTGGGTGATGGGTAACTATTAAATTACATTTTTTTTCTTTAGCTTCAAGCACAATATTTTCTGTAACGTCAAGTGTAGCAAGAATTCCTGTGCATTGCCAATTTCCATTTCCAGTCAATAAACCACAATTATCATAAGATTCTTGATAAGAATTTGGGGCAAATTTTTCAAGGGGTGCAAGTATTTGTGAAATAGTCATTTTAATGTATTTGTTGTGTAAAGTTAAAGCAATAAAAAAGGAAACTAATTACTCAGTTTCCTTTTTATTAATGATTTAAAATGTCTTATTGCTTAATTAATGAAGTAGTCTTTGTTTGACCATTTTGAGTTACTCTTACAATGTACATTCCTGAAGCTAATTTGTTAAGATTAAACTTCAAATCTTCTGTAGTTCCTATTGTAAGACTGCCTTTACCAATATGCAATACAGAACCTTGAACATTGCAAATTTGCCAGCTATATTCTCCTGCAACCGTAGATGTTATGAAAACTTTTCCATTATTATTTACAGGATTTGGAGCAACATTTACTTGCAATCCTTTAACAGATTTTGCAGATTTAATGGCAACTACATTTGAGTAAATTGGACTTGAACCAGGCTCATAACCCATTACTCTATAATATCCTTTTTCATCGGTTAATTGATGCTGATAAGATTGAGTTTCTCTTGTTGTTTTTGCAATAGTTTTAAAATTAACACCATCAGCACTATACTCTAAAAAGAACTTAGCATTTGCTGTAGCGTCAATCATATTCCAATTCAATTTTGCAGTCTTTTCTCCTGATAATGTTCCTGAAATAGTTATTTTTTTAAGTGGCAATACATCTAAAATATTTGCAGTCCATAAACCTCTACCAAATGTTGCAGCACAGAGTAAATTATCACTTTTTCTAAGTTTTAACATATACACTGCAGCTAATGGCAAACCAGGGCTTAATGTCCAAATAGTACTTGCACCATTTAAATTTTGAGTGTAGTAAACGCCTAAATCTGTTCCTATTAGAGCAGCGGCATTACTCGTAGGATGAAATACAGCCCATCTAACTGGCAAATCAGGTAGATTTCCATCACAACTTGTCCAATTTGTACCTCCATCACTTGTAACCCACACATTTGCAATTCCATAATTAGAATACACTGCCATTAAATTTAAATCACTAGTACCTACAGCAATGCAACTTGTATTAGCACCAGGTGCTCCAGAAGGTGTAATATCTGTAACATCTGCAGAGCCTGTACCTGTTGTTGTTTTGGTATTATCTACTTTTACAATAGCTCCGGTATTTGATGAACCAAAGAAAGCACGACCTGTTGTATATGGAGAAACTGTCGCACAACCCATCATACCTCCAAGTTCAGATAATGTAACTGTTGATGTTACTGCTGCTGTTGGAGCATTTGGCCAACGCATAAAATTGCCACCTCCACTAGCAGCCAAAATCATATTTTGAGCATCATCATAAGTCCAAGGGTTTATAAAGTCACCTGCACTTTGATTATTAATTGGTGTTGTCCAACTATTTCCTCCATTTGTACTTCTTCTAAATACCTGATAAATATAAGTTCCAAATTGATATGTTGGTTGATCTTGATCTATTGCTACAAAACCACCATCTCCACCACACACTTCATGACTGTAACTTGTACCAGCACTTCTGAGGCGATGTACTCCATTATCTTGTGCTCCTGCTAAGAAGTAGTTTGTTGTAGTAGGATGTATTGCACAAGAATAAAATTGCTTCAACCCTAAATTTCTGTTTCTATCTCTCCAACTACTTCCATCATCTTCTGATAAAAACACACCACCATCGCAAGCAGCTACCAACTTTGTTTGGCTACTCCCATCTACCCACCAATTAAAAGAATGAATATCTGCATGAACATATTGCCCTGCTCCTACCCAATTAGAAACTTGTGAAAGTGTTGCACCACCGTCATTTGAGATTAAGCAATCTAATTGCCCTAATATAATTGTACTTGGATTTGTTGGATTAACACCAATAGATTGTGTGAACCAAGCTTGAGTATTTGTAAACTCACTATAGGCTGTAGCATTCATTTTAACCCAAGTTGAACCACCATTAACAGAACGAAAAGTAAAATCAATATTTTGAGTTGTTCTAGAAAAAGTGCAACCATAAACTGTATCTCCAGCAACGGCCAATTCTAATTTACTTGGTGTTGTACCAAAAGGAATTGTAGCACTTGACCAAGAACCTGGAGCTACTGTAGCTGGATTTGCAGTATATCGATAATACAAAGTAGAACTACTGCCCCCTCCATTATCTCCAAAACTTGCATGTAGCTTTCCATTTCTACTTAATTTAATATCGCAACAATTAGTACCTACACCACTAGGTGTAATTACAGCCCAGGTTTTGCCTCCATCTAATGAACGACGCAAACCACTGTTGTAAGTTGCATGATACAAGTTACCAGCAGCATCACACAAAACTTTGTATCCATTTCTAATAGTGTTTGTGTTTGGGTTATTGGCAGCATTTACAACAGGAGACCAAGTAAGACCGTGGTCTATGGATTTATACAATCCATTACCACGTGGAGCATTTGTGATGTATGGGGGCTCGCCAGTTGCGGCATAAAAAATATCTTTATTTACAGGATTTTGACAAATAGAAAGAATTGTCAAATTACTAATATAATCAGCTACAGGAATCCAGTTTGGAATACCTGTTGACATAAAATTAGTACATTTCCAAATACCTCCAGCAACACCACCAACAAATACAGTATTACCACTAGCGTCAGAAAGATCAACCCAAAAAGCTTTTACCCTACCAGAAGTATAAGTACCTGGTCCAGCACCAGAACTTTGTCCTCTGCTATTACCTGAAGCAGCAACACTATCGTATACTGGACCTCTTTCTGTCCAAGGTGTTGTTATACCATCATAAGTATACATTGATTGCTGATTGTGTACATATTCAATTGCATTAGGCAATCTATCCATAGGCACAATGCCCAATGCAGGGTCAAATGTCTTATTGAATTCTTGTTGCTCTCTTGCTTTGGGGTTGTCATACTCCTCCTCTTCGTTTTCCTTTTCAACTTTTGCAGAATGGTTACAAGCAGCTAAAGCTACTATAAAAGCTAATGAGAATAAATAGAATACTTTTTTCATATTGATAAAATTGGCTGTGAAATTACGAGATTTTTATTTTTTTAGAAAAAAAATTACTATTCCTACTTCAATTTTAATTTTGAGCAAAACAGCAGACTATTTCTAAATTAACAAATAATTATAATATAACTATCCTTAATACCATTAATTTTACATTTTCAAAATATTTATGGCAACACATTCAACCATTCCAAAATTCCCTTACACAAAAGAATCTCTACACACAGTGCTTAGAGACAGGGTAAACGAATACTTTACAAAAAACAATATTAAGCAAACGGGAAATGTTAAACTTTTTTTAAAAGCTAGTTTATTAATTTTCGTATTTGCGATATTGTATATTCACCTAGTTGTAGTACAACCTGTTTGGTATATTAGCATCATAGAGTGCATTTTAATGGGTGGTGTTATAGCATCTATTGGTTTTAATGTGATGCATGATGGAAGCCATGGCAGTTTTAGCAAGAAAAAATGGTTAAATAAAATTGCTGCAAATACAATAAGTATGCTTGGTGCAAATCATTTTATGTGGAATATGAAACACAATATGATACATCATACTTTCACCAATATAGATGGTGTTGATGATGATATTGAAGTGGGCATTTTAATGAGAATGGCTCCAACACAAAAACATTATAAAATACATAAATTTCAGCACGTTTATTTTTGGTTTTTATATACATTGCTATATATTTTCTGGATATTTTTTAGCGATTACAAAAAATATTTTTCTAGAAAAATTGGTGATATGCCTTTAAAGAAAATGGAAGTAAAGGACCATATTATGTTTTGGTTAGTTAAATTCTATCATTTTTGTTTGTTTGTTATTTTGCCAATTTATTTATTGGGTTGGGCAAAATGGTTAGTTGGGTTTTTAATTGTTTCGTTATTTGCTGGTTTTGTTTTAAGTATAGTTTTTCAATTGGCACATACAGTAGAACAAACAGATTTTCCTGTTGTAGATACAGATTCAAATAAATTGCCAGATGAATTTGCAATACACCAAATAAAAACTACAGCCAATTTTGCAACAGATAATAAATTAGTTAGTTGGTTAGTTGGTGGTTTAAATTTTCAAATTGAACATCATCTTTTTCCAAAAATTTCACATGTGCATTATCCAGCTATAAGCAATATTATTCGTAGTGTGTGTTTGGAGTATAAATTACAATACATTGAATACCCAACAACAAGAAAAGCAATTGCTGCTCATTATAGATTTTTAAAACATATGGGTAATCCAAATACTTATTGAATAAAAGAATTTAAATAAATAAAAAAAGCAAGCTATAGTAGCTTGCTTTTTTTATTTATACTTTTAATATTTTACTCGTTAGCAGCAGCTTCTATACTACCAACGTCATTGGCTATTGCTTCATTATTAGCTTTTTGAATAAAGCTTTCTTTATGCTTCTTAAAAAATTTACCTTGAAAAACAAATATTGCTAGTACACCACAAGTAATTGAAGCATCTGCAATGTTAAATACTGGTGCAAAAAATTCAAATCTTTCCCCGCCCCAAATAGGAAACCAAGTTGGAAAATGTGAAGTAAACAAAGGAAAATACAACATATCTACCACTTTACCTTGAAAGAAAGAACCATAGCCTTTTCCTGTAAGTAGATGAGCCACAACATTCGCATTTTGAAAATTATGTGGATTGTAAGTACTATCAAATAAAAAACCATAAAACATACTATCTACTAAATTACCTAATGCCCCTGCGTAAATTAAACAAATACACAATAAAAAATGCAATCTAAACCAATTGCCAAGAACATTATGTTCCTCACCAGCAAAAAAGTTTAATTTAACATAAAACTTTAATGCCTGATCTATTAAAACAATTGCTGCAATTATTAATACTACTGTTCTTTTTTTCACTTGAATATTTTTGGCAAATATATAAGGCTTCACTTATTTAGGTTGTTGTAAAATAGTTTATCAAAATATTAGCCTTTTGATGGCCTACAACAGTTTCTAATTCTTTAAAGCTTTGTTCCTTTATTTTTTTAACTGATTTATATTTTTTTAATAATATAGTTATTGTATTTGCACCAATTCCTTTTATGTTTTCCAGCTCATTTTTAATAGCTCCTTTACTTCGCTGGCTTCTATGAAACGTAATTCCAAATCTATGTACTTCGTCTCTTATTCTTCTTATTAGTTTTAGTCCTTCGCTATTCCAATCTAGTTTTATACTTTGCTTATCATTTGCAAAAAACAATTCTTCTTCGTTTTTTGCCAATCCGATTAAAGTTAATTTTCCTTGCAAGCCAAGTGCTGCAATACTTTCAAGAGCAGAACTTAACTGACCTTTACCACCATCAATAATTACAAGTTGTGGCAACGACTTTTTCTCATCCACAAATCTTTTGTAATGACGATAAACAGCTTCTTTCATTGATGCAAAATCATTAATACCACTTACTGTTTTTACATTAAATTTTCTATAATCATTTTTGCTAGGCAATCCATTTTTAAAACACACACAGGCACTCACAGGAAAACTACCTTGAAAGTTACTATTATCAAAACATTCAATATGAACTGGCAAATTTTTAAGTTGCAAATTTTGTTGTAATTCAAGCAACACTTGCCTTACATCTTCATCAGTTTTTTTCTCTAAATGTAACATTCTTCGCTTACGAATTTCTTCTTTAAAATAATCAACATTTTTTAAAGACAATTCAAGCAACTTTTTTTTATCCCCAGCTTTAGGTATAGTTTGTATAATGGTATCACTTAAATAATCAACTTCAAACGGCACAATGATTTCTTTGGCAATACTGTTAAAATTTTCTCTTAATAAAGCAATGGCAAAGCTTAAAACTTCAGCATCGGTTTCATCTAATTTAATTTCCAGTTGTTGTGTATGTGTTTGTACAATAGTACCATTGTGTACTTGCAAATAATTGATGTAAGCCAAATCATCTTCTCTTAAAATACTAAACACATCTGCATTGGTAACTGTTTTACTGACAATTACACTTTTTACTTGATAGTTTTCTAAGTGTTCGATTTTCTTTTTTAATTGCTCTGCTTTTTCAAATTCAAGATTTGTGGCAAGCTCCAGCATTTGTCTTTTATAATCATTTATTACAACAGATGTATTTCCTTTTAAAATATCTTTTAAATGCTGCAAGCCGTCCTGATATTCACTTTTAGACTGAAATGCCTGACAAGGACCTCCACAATTTCCTAAATGATATTCCAAGCAAACTTTAAACTTTTCTGCAGCAATATTCTTATCGGATAAGTTGAGTTTACAAGTTCTTAATGGTACAAATTCTTTTATAAAACCCAACAGTTCTCTCACATAAAAAACAGATGTAAATGGACCCAAGTATTCGCTACCATCTTGAATTTTTTTTCTGGTAAAAAATACCCTTGGAAAAGGTTCTTTTTTAATAACGATGAATGGATAAGTTTTATCATCCTTAAGGCTAATGTTATACTTGGGGCGATATTGCTTAATTAAATTATTCTCCAAAAGCAAAGCATCCTGCTCTGTATCAACTATTGTAAACTCAATCTTTACAATACGTTCAACCAATTCAATTGTTTTGAAACTGTGTTGATTTTTATTAAAATAGCTACTTACTCTTTTGCGTAAATCTTTGGCTTTGCCAACATAAATAATAGTATTGGTGTCATCAAAGTATTTATAAATACCAGGTTGATGAGGTAGCGTTGGTGCTATGTGTAAAAAATCTGCTTGTGTCATTAGTAAGCATCTTTATCATTCCAATTGATGAATTGCTTTGTCTCTTTTACAATTTTTTTATTTAAAGAAACAGTTGAAGTAATGTTTAAGCTTTTGCCTGCTTTCCAGTAATATTTTGTTGTTATTAGCGAATCACTGTTTTCACTTTCCAAAATGATGTAGATATTTTTAAGCTTATTGGTTTCGTTATCAAGTAATGTAGTAATACTTTTTACAGGTGTTTTAGTGTCTTTAGAATTAATAACAACCGAAATACTACTTGTTGTTAAATCTTGAAAAGAGTTTTCGATATATGATTCTCTTTGAGCTTTTGAATGCAAGTCAATAGACACAATAGTTTTAATGATTTCTTTAAATATTTCTCTTGAAATAACTGTAGAATCAATTACCTGTTTTGTCAACATATCTGTAGATTTTTGGTACAAATAATATGGCGTTTTTATTACATCGTCTGCATCATTTTGCAATAACTCTATCACAGGAAAAAAAGAAGTGGTATCTTTTGATGATGTATTAACAACAGTGTTTTTTTCCTTGTTTTTGCAAGAAATGATTGCTACACTTATTACTACACTTATTAAAAAAAATCTTTTAAACATTAGTTAAACACTAGTTTTTGTTGTAAATAAATGAAACTTATTTCATAGCAAAAGAACAACATTTACAGCATACACAGCTATGCAAAAAAATGAAGTTAAATTTTTAACATTTTCTTTATAAATAGCCTCTACATTGAGGCACTATATTTGCCAACTACAACAAAAAAATAATAATGAAATTCAAATTACTCTTTCTTGCAAGTATTGCTTTTACAAATTCTTTTGCTCAGTTTGGCGAACTTAAAAAAGCTATTGCAAAACCATTGGAACAAGTTAAAAGTATTACAGATCCTAAAAGCGATTCTTTAACAACAAATGATGTGATTGGTGGTTTAAAAGAAGCTTTAAATAAAGGCATAGAAAAGGGCACTACACAGTTGTCTGCTGTAGATGGTTTTTTTGGCGATGCTGCTATTAAAATTTTAATGCCAGCCGAAGCCGTTAAAGTAGAAGAGAGTTTGAGAAAAGTAGGTATGGGCAACCAAGTAGATGCTGCTATTTTAAATATGAACAGAGCTGCCGAAGATGCTTGTAAAACTGCAAGCCCCATATTTTTAAACGCCATAAAAAATATGAGTTTTGCCGATGCTTGGGCCATTTTTAGAGGATCAGATAATGCTGCAACAAATTATTTGCAAAAGCAAACGACTGCAGAGTTAACCACTTCATTTAGACCCATTATTGAGCAGGCTTTAAGTAAAATAGATGCTACTAAACATTGGAATACTTTATTTACAAATTACAACCGTCTTAGTTTTAATAAAGTAAATCCAGATTTAACAGCTTATGTTACAGAAAAAGCATTAAGTGGTATTTTTAGCCAACTTGCTATAGAAGAGCAAAAAATAAGAAAAGACCCCGCTGCAAGAACTACAGATATTTTAAAAAATGTTTTTGGTAGAAATTAATAATAAAAAGGTGAGACAAAAATCTCACCTTTTTTATTGGATACATTGTTCATAGTAAAGCCATAAAGTTACTCGACAATTAACTCTTATTTCAACTCAAAACTCAACGGTATATTCAATTTCAGGCTAATATTTCTTCCCATATTAAACACACCCATTCTACCTGTGGCATTGTTTACATCAGTATATTTTAATCGGCTTAAATGGTTTTGATAAGCCACATCTGCAATGTTGTTTATGGAAAAATAAATGCTGCACAAGGTTTTATTTTTCTTAACTACATCACCACCAAAGCCAAGATTTAACAATGTGTATGCAGGTGTTGTTGTTTCTGTATTATATAAATTATAAATATTGTTTTGTGCTAAAAAATTATCAGCTTCAAACTTTATATAAACATTTTTAAAACTATTGCCAATCTTTTTAAAGTCTGCTTTTATTTCGCTTAATAATTTGGGCTGCGGCATAAATGGTAAATCATTTACATAATAGCTTTTGTTCATAAACATTCCTCTTACATAACTAAAACTATTTTGAATATGCAACCAATCTAATGGATGAGGATGAATATCCAAGTTAGCCTCAAAGCCCACCAACAAAGCATTTGATTGATTGAACTGAAATGCTGTAATATCTTTTCCATCAACATTTATTAAAGAATCGCCACCACCAATAGCATTTAATTTGTTATAAAAAATATAATTGTTGATATAGTTGTAAAATGTATTTGCACTAAAACTAATATGTTCATTGCTTACCTCAAACCCAGCATCCACCTGAAAAGATTTTTCTGATTGCAAATTGCTATTGCCATATTCATATCTATTGGTGCCTTCGTGTGCACCATTACTACTTAACTCACTTACACTTGGTGCTCTAAAACCCTTTGCCACATTTAGTTTCAACGTTATATTTTCATTGGCATTATAACTTATTCCTGCACTTGCAGTAAGATTGGCAAACGATGAATTACTTGCTGCAAATTTTGTATTCCCATTTTCAACCAATTCATTTGTCTTTAAATTTCTATTGTCCAATCTTACACCTGCACTTACAGTAAACTTGTTAAATGTTTTTTTGCTTACCACAAATCCACCTATATCAAATTGACTGTACGCTGGTATCAATGTCTCAAAGGCTTTGTTGGTATTGGTTTGCTGCATTCCATTTACGCCAAAGCTTGTTTTCCAGCCTTTGTGTTCCTGCAAATGATATTGCAGGTTGTAGTTAATAGTTTTTAAATCAAAATATAAATTAGGTGTAGTATTGGCATCAACATCTCCAAACTCTTTTCTTACATTTTGCTGATAGGCAAGATTAAAAGTTAATCTTCCTTTTTTAAAATTAAAACAATTATCTGTTGCTATTTTAAAGTGATGGATGTTTTGATATGGTACAAATACATCTCTACTATTCAACTCATCCTTTGTTGCAATATGTTCTTGTGCTGTGCCAGCAAATACAGTAAACAAGCCAGTTGCACTATCTCTTACCCCTTCAATCAATCCCAACTTTTGATTAAAACTACTTATTAATAAATGGCTAAACCCCCAATGTTTATTGATGCCAATATATCCTCCAAAATTGTGTTCATTAAACCTGCTGTTCAATACTTTTCCATCAAATTTATTTTCATAATCGGCTGCTTGTTTTGTGCTGTTATATACATTCCAGTTAAAACCATTTTTTATAAAACCAGCAACACTCACATTGCTCGAATACATTTTATTATTGTCAACATAACCCAAATTAATTTTACCTTTTATAGTATTCATTTGCACTGGCTGATTAGAAATAATATTCAACACACCTGCCATTGCATCACTGCCATACATCAATGACGATGCACCTTTCAGCACTTCTGCTTTTTGCACACTAGCTTCATCTATTTCAATGCCGTGTTCATCGCCCCATTGTTGCCCTTCTTGTCTTATGCCATCATTTATGGTGATCATTCTATTATATCCTAAACCACGAATAATAGGTTTTGCAATGGCTGCACCTGTTGTTATAGCAGATAAACCTGCAACTGTTTTTGATAAAGCATCTATAATATTGGTTGATGATGTTTTGTATAAATCAAGCTTAGATACAATTACCACAGCCTGTGGATTGTTTTTAATTTTGGTGGCAGATGTAGTGCCTGTAACAGTTACAGCTTCTTGCTCTGTAACTCTTTCTATTAAGGCAAAGTTTTTTATGACTTCGCCATTAATATCTATTTGTTCAATACTTGTTGCATAACCCACATAACTTACCTCAACTAAATATTTACCATTAGCAAAAATTGAAGTTTTATATGTACCGTCTTTATTACTAATAGTAGTTGTTTTGGCATCGTGTATAGTAATGGTAGCACCTTGCAGTGGTTTGTGTGTTGTAGCATCTGTAATGGTTCCAGATAAAAATGATTTTACTGGTGGAATGCTTGTTTTGCTAAAAGCAATAAAATGTATAAATAGGCTAGATAATAATATGCTAATGAATTTCATATAATGTATTTAATGAATAAACAAATAGCTATACCAATACACATTGATATAGTGAATAATATAATAACAATAAAATGATTAGCAAACAGGTGGGCCTCTTAATAGAAAGTATTGCTGATGAAGCGTTTGGGTATAATAAGCACTTGCACTAAATGCAATAAAGAAATCGGGTTTTGCAAAAATAAAAGTGGGCTCAAATACAATTGTATAAATACCATTTACAACTAAATTTTCTGTATCGCAATGGTAGCCACTTGTAGTTACTTCAGTATGTTTATGTGTGCAGCTTTTCTCTTGATGGGTGCTGTGTTTGTGGCTGGTAACAACATCGTGTAAAATTCTTTTTGGTGTGTTGGCAAATGCAAACAACAGCACAAAAAAGTACGCTAGAATTTTACGGTTGATATGTGTTATATGTTGAAACAAAATGCAGTGTTACTTGCTGCAAAGTAACGTGTAATGATGAGTATGTTACTACCATTAAACATATAATTTATCATTAAAATATTTACTTGCATCAAATCTATAGGGGAAAAACACCTTTCAAAAAACCGTAAAAACACCCCCCAAAAAAGGGTGTTTTTACGGGTAAAATAATCACAAAAATTCTTCAGGTTTGTGCCTTCAACAAAAATTATTTAATATGGAAACAAATCCAGCAACAGAGGGTACAACACCTACCCCAAGCAAAAAAAACAATTATCAAAACCTTGATGATTACCTAAGTGAATGTGGTGTTTCATTAACCAACGCCATACATTGAGCACTTAGCAATAGGGCGTATTGCTTTTAAAGATGATATTGCTGCACAAACCACCCTTGGACTGGACTTCCTACATTTGAGAGGACATTGCAACTAAGAGCAATTGCTTACTTTTAATTTTATGACAACAGCAAAAAGGTACTACACAACCGAGTTTAAAATCAAAGCAGTAGAA
>JAPLER010000096.1:0-2051 GCA_026391115.1 Bacteroidota bacterium
AGAAGCTCGTGGAGGAGGTGCAGATATAAATGGACTGAATGAAAAACTTAATGTACCTGTGGGAGAATTGTTACCAGATTCTCAAAGATATTTTGATGTACATCACACTAATAATGATGTTTTTGAAACAGTGAATAAAAGAGAACTTTTATTAGGTGCAGTTAATTTGGCTGCATTAATTTACTTGGTAGATAAGTATGGTTTATAATAAAAGAGCCTCGAAATCTTCGAGGCTCTTTTATTTGTAGAAATTATTTTTTCAACGCATCTCTAATTTCTGCTAACAATGTTTCTGTAGCTGTTGGTGCTGGTGGAGCAGCGGGTGCAATTTCTTCCTTTTTCTTCATTTTGTTTATACCTTTTATTACCATAAACATTACAAAGGCAACAACAATAAAATCAACAACGGTTGTAATAAATGCACCATATTTAATAAATACAGCAGCAGCAGTCTCTTTTCCTGCTGCATCAAGTTCAGCATCTTTAATCTTGTATTGCATTTTAGAAAAATCAACACCGCCTGTTAGTTTACCAACAATTGGCATTACAATTCCTTCAATAAAACTGGTAGTTACTTTTCCAAAAGCACCACCCATTACAAAGGCAATTGCCATATCAACAAGATTGCCTTTCATAGCAAACTCTTTAAATTCTTTCATCATTCCCATAATAAATTGTTTTAGTTGGTTTAAAATTTTTGTTTGTATTGCAATGGTAAAAAAAATAAATGAAAATTTTATTTTTTAATTCCGGGATATTGCATTTTTAAACTTGTTAATAGTTTATGTAATTCGCTTGCTATTATGTATTCTTTGTACCAATTTTGATCGGCTGGTGTAATAATCCATTCTGGTTTATTGCAGTTTTTAAAAGCATCTTCATAAGCATTCATATATTCTTTCCAAAGTTTTGATTCATCAAAATCTTTAGCGTTATATTTCCATTGCTTTTTTTTGTCCTTTATTCTTTCTGTTAACCTTTCTGCTTGTTCTTCTGGGCTTACGTGTAAATAAAATTTTAAAATATGTGTGTTATTATGCGTTTGCAATACATCTTCAAAATCATTAATAGCTTTCATTCTAAGTTTTGCAGTTTTATCGTCGCACCATTTATGAACACGTGTAATCAAAATATCTTCATAATGACTTCTATTAAAAATTTGTATCATTCCTTTTGCAGGACTATGCTGTTGCACACGCCACAAAAAATCGTGAGATAATTCTTCAGCAGTTGGTGCTTTAAAGCTTTTTACTAAAACACCTTGTGGGTTTAATGTGCCAAAAACATTTTTTATAGCACCATCTTTTCCGCTGGCATCCATACCTTGAATAACAACAAGAACACTATGTTTGTTTTCTGCAAATAAAACATTCTGTAGCTCATCTAATTCTTGTAAAAGCTTTACTGTCTTGGCTTTTGTTTTTTCTTTATCAAAACTTTTTGGTGCTTTGGTACTTATTTTATTAAAAGAAATATTTGACATAAAGTTGATTTAGGAAATGATTAAAGATGCTTGTGACTACCATCGCAATAAGGTGGATTTTTTGTTTGTTTACAATTGCACAACCACACTTCTCCATCTTCTTGTGCAGTAAATTTTAAACTTTTATATGGCATTATTGTTTCGCCATTTTCTTCTGTTGCAAGTTGCTTATGACTTCCATCGCATAAAGGATTTTTTAAACTTAAGCCACAAGTACACCAAGCATAGGTTTTATCTTTTTCTACTTGTACTGCTGTTGGATGTTTTGCAAAAATTTTTGGTTCCATTTGTTTGTTTTTATTTTATAATTATTGATGAATAGAATTGTTGTTGTTGAATGGTGCTAACGCCACTACTGTTTAATAGAATTTATATAGCTTGGACAATAATAAAACCTAATGTGCGAAGCACGTTAAAAATATTTTTTTACAAATGAATACAAATTAAAGTCATTGTGCTGTAAGCCTTGTTCTATCTGCGTTTTCAACTCATTTTTATTAATGCTTTTCATTTTGTTTTGTTGAATAATGTGATAAGCTTTTTCTGCAAGTAACCATTCTTGTTTGTC
>JAPLER010000096.1:2096-49170 GCA_026391115.1 Bacteroidota bacterium
AGTTTTTATAATTTTTATTTCTTGTTGTTGATGATGAAATGCAGGTGCTAGCATCATTCTAAGATTTTTTACAAAGCTGTCAGCATCTGGTCTGTCTGCTTTATTTACAACAAACATATTGGCTATTTCCATCAATCCCGCTTTCATTGTTTGTACTTCATCGCCAGCTTCTGGCACAAGCACAACCATTGTAATATCTGCAAGTCCTGCAATTTCTATTTCACTTTGTCCAACGCCAACTGTTTCTACAATTATGTAATCAAAAGTTGCAGCTTTCATTACATCTGTTATCTCAATAATTTTTGGATGCAAACCACCCAAACTACCACGTGTAGCAAGGCTTCTAATAAAAACATTGGGATGATTATACCAATTGCTCATCCTAATTCTATCACCTAACACAGCACCTAAATTAAATGGACTTGATGGATCAACACAAATGATTCCAACCTTTTTATTATCGTTAATGAGTTGTTCAATTATAGCATCTACCAAAGTGCTTTTACCTGCACCTGGTGGTCCTGTAATGCCTATAACTGGTGTTGATGAATTGGTTAGCTGTTGCAAAAATTCAAAATAGCCATCATATTCATTTTCTACCAATGAAATGCAGCGTGCCAAAGCTTTTTGATTGCCTGCTTGTATTTGTTGCAACAAGTTTGTAAACATACTTTGCTAAAGTAGTGTGTTGCTGTTAAAGTTGTTGCACTTGCATTTTAGTTTTAATATTTTGCCATAAAGCTTTATAGCAAAACATATTGCTAAACACAAATGGAAACAGGGCCACATTAAATTGTTGAGGTAGCAAAAACCAAAATACTACTGTTAAACCAGAGATGACAAGTCCAATTAAGAAATAGTTTTTTGCATAATTTGTTTTTTTATTAACTAAAAAGCAAGCAATGATATTGGTTGGCAAAGCCCATAATAAATTATAGTTAGCAGCACAACTTTTATGATCGGTACCAAACCACATAAACAATAATAAGCAACCTAATAAACCTGTTACAAATACTATAAAAATTGCATAATACCTGAATATAGTTTGAATAACTTTATGCTTAATATTGGCTAAAGCCACTACAATAACTGCAAGAAAACTAAAAATAATTAGTGGTTGATGATTGTCTTTTTCTGTTGCAGGTATTGAAGCTTCATATTTTTTTCGGTCTGCTACAAAAATATTTTTTGTATTAAAGCTATCAACGCTATGCATAAAATAATCTGGTAAAAAAGTACTTTGTTCCATAGTTACAGGTACATCTATTTTAATGCCCAATAAAATATCAATACCCAATTTACTCCAGCAAGCACCTGCACTATCTAAATATTGATACAACATATTTCTAAATGTTGTGCCTTGTGCTACAAGCTGCCAATTGCTTGTAAAACCTGTATTTTTTGTTAATACATCTCTTGCTCTGGTGGTGCAATTGTCAAATAAAAAATCGTATTTATAGTACTTGTTATTGCCACTAAGATTGTTAATTAAATATTGTTGAATAGTTTGTTTTTGTTGATTGGTAAGATGCAGTATTTGCTCATAAATAGTTCTGCCTTCTTGCAGATAGCTTGCAAAAAAATCATTGGCATTATCTATATTTAAGAAATAGTTAAGCTTGCCACGAACAAATTTTGAATAAAAATCCGGGTCGCTAAAGTCAAAAGTTCCATAGTTATAAAATAAATCTGTGTGGTTTGTCGAATCTATAATTCTTATGGCTGTATGCCCAAAAATGGAATATAAATCATTACCTGGAGCACAAGTAATAACACTTATTTGCAAATGAGTTGCTGAATCTTGCTGAGAGTAAGATTTGAAACTGAATAATAGCAATAAAAAGAAAAATATTTTACGCATTTGTTTTATTTTTTCTAGTAACAATTTTTAATGAGAATAAACCAGAAAGTGTAGTGATAGTATAAGCAAGAAGATAAATTATTTTTGTATCTTCTATAATTGTAACAGCTAAATAAACAAGGTTGATTAAAATAATTACTCTGATAAAAAAGAGGATAACAGATATTTTATTAAAATATTTCTTGTATAGATATTTAGCAATAAACAAAACAAACAGTGAAGGAAGTGTTATTAAAAAACCATAGAAAATAACTATAAAAATCATCTCAGTATCAAATAAGCCATCGTGAGTAAATTTTGTAGATAAAATGCTCAGTACACCAAATAGTAGAGACAATATCAAATTTGCAAAAAGCCAAACTTTAAAAACATCAAATCTACTTAAATATAAATTTTGTCTTTCTTGCATATAGTAATTTTCGATATAGCGATAGTGAGAAATTTTGGTTCGAATTAACTTAAACTCCAACTCATTCCACCATCTTTTTCATCTTTTAAATTAATGCCAGCAGCACCTAATTCGTTTCTTATTTTATCGCTGGTTACAAAATCTTTTTTAGCTTTTGCATCTTTACGCAGGCCTATTAAAACTTGTATAGCTTCGTCTAGTTTATTGTTACTTAAAGCAGCATTTTCATTTCTTAAACCAAAAACATCAAACAAATAATTGTGTAAAGTAGCTTTCAATAAATCAAGTCCAGTACTACTAATTTCTTCAGGCTTTACTTGTCCACCTTTTAAAGAGTTTACAATTGTCGAAAGTTCAAATAAATTGCCAATAGTTTTTGCAGTGTTAAAGTCATCATCCATACATTCTTTACAAGCTGCAGCTATACTTTCAATTTTGCTATCCAGTTCTGTTTTACTTGCACTGTTAACTGTCAACTGTAAACTATTCACTATATCTACCGCTTCCATCAAGCGTTTCAATCCTTTCTCAGCATCTTGCAATCCTTTTACATTTATATCTAATTCTGATGAATAGTGCGATTGTAAAAACAAAAATTTCAACACACTTGGTGCATAACCTTTATCTAACAATGGATGATTGCCACTTACAAATTCCATTGGTAAGATAGAGTTACCAAGGCTTTTGCTCATTTTTTGACCATTGAAATTTAACATATTGGTATGTAGCCAATACTTTGCTCCACCATGTTTGCAACTACCTGTGTTTTGTGCTATCTCGCATTCGTGATGAGGGAATTTCAAGTCCATTCCACCACCATGTATATCAAAAGTTTCGCCCAAATATTTTGTGCTCATTGCACTGCATTCTAAATGCCAACCAGGAAAACCCTTACCCCAAGGGCTATTCCATTGCATAATATGCTCTGGACTTGCTTTTTTCCACAAAGCAAAATCTATTGAATTTCTTTTTTCTTCTTGTCCATCTAAATCTCTGTAGCCAGCCATTAATTCATCAATATTTCTTCCGCTTAAAACGCCATAATTATGTTGGTCGTTATATTTTTTTACATCAAAATAAACAGAGCCACTTACTTCGTATGCAAAGCCATTTTTCAACAAGGTTTCAATCATTTCAATTTGCTCAACAATATGTCCTGTTGCAGTTGGTTCAATAGTTGGAGGAATTGTGTTGAAAGCATCCATAATTCTATGAAAACTTACTGTGTATTTTTGCACAATTTCCATTGGCTCCAGGCTTTCAAGTTTCGCTTGAGATTCCATTCTATTCACACCTTCGCCACGTTCATTTGTTAAATGTCCTGCATCTGTAATGTTTCTTACATATCTTACTTTATAGCCTAAAAAAGTAAGGTATCTGTAAATCATATCAAAAGAACTAAAAGTTCGCAAGTTGCCTACGTGTGGTTCACTATAAACTGTTGGTCCACATACATACAAGCCAACGTGGTTGGGGATTATAGACTTAAATTCTTCTTTTTGACGTGTTAATGTGTTATATACTTTTAGAGGCATAATTCTTCTTTTCGGCTTTTGGTATTAATCTTTGATTTTGTTATTCAACTTAAAAAGGTAATATCTGTTTTGCTACAATAAACTTTTTATTTTCAATTAAAGCATCTGTTGCTTTATCAAAAACAGTAATGGTTACAGTATTATCTTTTATGTTACCAAGTTGATAAAAGTTCTTGGATAATTTATTTATTTCTCCACTTGTTGCTTTAAAATAATATTCTGCTTTTTGATTATTTTTTGATGCCAAAATCACAGCATTATCAATTTCAAAATATAGCGTGTCACTATTGGTTGTTCGTATTACACCATCATAAACTACTGGCTTTACAACAACAACTTTTGGTTGTTTTTTTACAGCCTGTTTTTTAGCTTGTGCATTTGTATTGATTGAATAAAGAGAGACAAAAATTAAAATCCAAAATTTGTTCATATTTAAAATGCTTTTTATTGTGGCGAAAATAATGTTTAACGTTAATTAATATTATAAAATCATAAATGTTCAAAACCACAATATACATTTGTACAAATCAACCAACAACATGATTGCTTTTTTAGAGAAACTTAAATTACAACTTAGAGCCAACAAGTATAAAAATAA
The DNA here is from genome assembly GCA_026391115.1 of Bacteroidota bacterium. Taxonomy (GTDB): domain Bacteria; phylum Bacteroidota; class Bacteroidia; order Chitinophagales; family Chitinophagaceae; genus CAIVPM01. The sequence continues at coordinate 6,500 of JAPLER010000096.1, forward strand.
AGATGATAAAGGAGGCATTGCCTACATTTTACAAAATATAAAAAATGGCGAAACCGTTTTAGATATTGGCTGCCACAAGGCTGGATATTTATTTTTTATGCAACAAAAAGTAGGTAACAATGGCAAGGTGGTGGCATTTGAACCTCAAAGTTTATTGTATAATTACATAAAAAAAATTATTGCTGTGTGCAAATGGCAAAATGTAAAAGTTGAACATTTGGCATTGAGTGATAATAAAGGTGTAGTAACGCTGTTTATACCTACTAATACAAAAAGTAAAGCATCGTCTCCTGGGGCAACAATTGTTCACCAAAGCAATACAGACAATATTGATTTAACAGAACAAGTAGATACCAATACACTTGACACTTATTGCCTTGAAAATAATTTGCAACCTAATTTATTAAAAATAGATGTAGAAGGAAATGAGCTTAGAGTTTTAATGGGTGGTATTGAAATAATAAAAAAACATAAGCCTAAAATTTTGATAGAATGTGAAGCTAGACACGTGGGTAAAGAACAAGTAAACGAAACGTTTAACTACCTTTTACAACTAGGTTATAAAGGGTATTTTATCAATGATATTCATAAAGTAGATTTAGAAAAATTCGATTTTGAACAGCACCAAAATACTAATGATATGAAACATTATTGCAACAATTTTGTATTTGAGTAATTATTAAACCTCTTATAAAAAAGTATTGTAATAATTTGTAATAAAAAATATTTTTGATACACAAATAATAAAAAATTTATATGAGAAGCAATCACGAAATTGATTACAGAATTTATGGTGAGGAAATGCAATATGTTGAAGTTGAACTTGACCCACAAGAAACTGCTGTTGCAGAACCTGGTAGTTTTATGATGATGGATGATGGTTTACAAATGGAAACAATTTTTGGTGATGGTAGTGCTCAACAAAACAATAGTTTATTGGGCAAATTATTTAGTGCAGGTAAAAGAATGTTGGTAGGCGAAAATTTATTTATGACAGCTTACACCAATGTGTCTAATACTAAAAGACAGGTGTGTTTTGCTGCTCCTTATGCAGGTAAAATTATACCACTAGATTTGCAGCAGTTGGGCGGAAAAGTAATTTGCCAAAAAGATGCTTTTTTATGTGCAGCTAAAGGAGTTTCCATTGGTATTGAGTTTCAAAAAAAATTAGGTACAGGTTTATTTGGTGGCGAAGGTTTTATAATGGAAAAATTGGAAGGCGATGGAATGGCTTTTTTACATGCTGGTGGTTATGTACTAGAAAAAATATTACAGCCTGGAGAATTAATTAAAATAGACACTGGTTGTATTGTAGGCTTTACTGCAAATGTTGATTATGATATACAATTTGTTGGTGGTATTAAGAATACTTTATTTGGTGGCGAGGGTTTGTTTTTTGCAACGCTGCGAGGCCCAGGAAAAGTTTGGATTCAAAGTTTACCAGTGAGTAGATTGGCAAGTAGAATATTGGCTTATGGAAGTGTTGGTGGTAGAAAAGAAGAAGGCAGTGTTTTAGGTGGAATTGGAAACTTGTTAGATGGTGATAGATGGTAAAAAATTTCTTTGCATACTAAAAAGGCGTCAAATTTTTGACGCCTTTTTAGTATAAATTATTTTATAAAAAAATCATCAACATCTTTCCAAAAAGGAAATTGTTCTCTTATTTCATCAATTACTTTTTTATCTATAGTAAATGTAAAAATATCTTCATCAAATGCTTTATGGTAAACAACTTCGCCCAAAGGACTAATAATCATACTATCGCCACTATGGTTAATATTGTTGCCATCTACACCAACTCTATTTACTGCAATAACATAACATTGATTTTCAATAGCACGTGCAACTAGTAAACTCTTCCATGCATAATTTCTTTTTTCCGGCCAATTGGCAACATAAATTAATATGTCGTACAGATTATCTTTTTCTTGTCTTGCCCATACAGGAAAACGCAGGTCATAACATATTTGCAAATTGATTTTAAAACCATTTACCTGAGCTATTAGTTTTTTATTTCCAGCTGTGTAATGCTTGTCTTCTCCAGCATACCTAAAACAATGGCGTTTATCATAAAAACCTAAATTTCCATTAGGTAATGTCCAAATTATTCTGTTGTAATAGTGTCCATTTTCTTCAATCATTAAGCTGCCACATAAAATTATTTTATGCTTGGCTGCTATTTCTTTCATCCACTCAACGCTAGTGCCATCAATAGTTTCAGCAAATAAATGTGGTTGCATACTAAAACCAGTTGTAAACATTTCTGGTAAAATAACAACTTGTGTTTTTTCTTTAATGCTTTCTATTTTTTTAGTTAGCATTTCAAGATTAGCTTGCTTATCTTCCCAAAAAAGATGAGTTTGAATTAATGAGAATGTTAAGAATGACATTTTTAAAATTATTGATAAATAAAAAAAGTAGCTATAAAAGCTGCTTTTTTAAGAAAAATTTCTACAAACCTGCTGTGACATAGGCCTGTCCATTTGCATAAAGAGTCATTACAAAACCTTTACTATTAACCCAATATCTATATTCAGTAAGTGTCACAGTTTGTTGTCCATTGGTAAAACCATAACTATTTAATAAACCATTTAAAGTGCTCTGAAAAAGAGGATTGGTACTTACGGATGTAGCAACTGTTCTTGTGTATTTTTGTATAACTACATTCATTGTACCACTGTAACCATTCAACTTCAATGTTCCTGTAGCGATATTTTTACTTTTACCTGTGGTAGCCAAATTAACTGTAACAGGAATTGTGGCTCCACCATAAGTGGCATTTAAATTGAGAGATGAACTAGCATTACTTTGAAAACTATCGTTATAGTTCAAAGGGAAGTTAGCTAATTTTAACACTGGGTTTTTAACCATTGCTCCATTTGCAATAGTTGCAGAAATACCTGCAAGACTTAGATTAACATTATTTCCAAAATCGTCTCCCAATTCGTTCCAAATTGTGGCGTCTTTTTTGTAATAAGTAGAAATACCAATTGTTTGTCCTAATAAACTTGTACTAGCAGATGTCATATAAGTGGCACCAACAAATGAAGGATTGGTTGCTATTCGTTGTGTATCATTCCAAACTTTAGCAGTATTAGCATTTGAATAATCTAATGCTAAACTTGCTGATGCAGAAGGTATACTAATAATTCCACTATCCAGTTTGTATCCAGTTATAGGAACATTTACAGAAGTGTTGCCATTTCCACCATCATCTTTTTTGCATGAAACAATAGAGGCAGCAACGATTGCCATTAAAAATATTTTTTTCATTGTTTAAAATTTGTGTTCAAAGTAAGTAACTTTTTTATTACAATTTTTTAAAAGCACATTAAAGATATCTTTCTTTAATAATATTAATATGGTGCAGCAAATGACCAATTGTAATATAAGCAATAGCATTTACAGATACTTTGTTATTGTTTGCAATGCCAAATTGTTGTAATTGTTCGTTATTTAGTGACTTAAAAAATAAATCGCTACTAGTTCTTAACGCTACAAATTCATCTTTTAAATCTTGTAAACTTCTGTTTGCAGCATTGGCATTTTTAACATATACATCTTCATCAAAGCCCAATAAAGCCTGACTATCTTTTCGTGAAAAACGTAAAGCCCTGTATATAAATATTCTTTCTGTGTCTATCAAGTGTTGTATCAACTCTTTGATGGTCCATTTGGCTACAGCGTATGCATAATCTCCCTTTTGTTCAGGAATACTATTAATAAAATTAATAATTTCTTTACAGTGGTTATTAATGATAGTAGTAATATCGCATCCATTTACAAGCAAAATATAGTTGTGATAATATGGAGCGTATTCATTTTCTAATGGTCTTTCTGTATTCATAAAATTAAAGAAGATTTGTTTTGTGAAAAAAAATAAAATAAGCATCTATAATAAAATAAAATTAAAGAAGATTTGTTTTTTAAAATTATTTTACAGTAAAATTGCCAACTCAAATATTTTTATAAACACTAATTTTTAAATCAAAAAAAAAACGATTGTATTATGGCAGACATTAAACCAACTGCAGTAAAATCTACTACATCAGTACAACCCCACAAAACAAGTAATCCTGTTTCTTGGATTGCACCTCTTGCTTGCATTATTTTGGGATACGTTATTTGGCGTTTCATCATTGGCTCTCCCGATAATTTTAAAGTGGGAAAAGATAATGGTGGTTTTTGGCCAGAAAGAGATGGAGCACTTAGTAACTTAGCTAGAATGTACCAAGGTGGTATTATTGTACCAATTTTGATTGGTTGTTTTTTAACAGTTATTACTTTTATTATCGAAAGATTTTTAACAGTATTAAAAGCTAGTGGAAGTGGCAATAATGCTGAATTTGTTCGTAAAGTGCAATATCACTTGGCTAATAAAGATGTAGATAAAGCTATTGCAGAATGTGACAGACAAAAAGGAAGTGTAGGCAATGTAATGAAATCTGGTTTGCGTAAATACAAAGAAATGATTGGTAATACAGAATTGGCTACAGAACAAAAAGTATTAAACATACAAAAAGAAGTTGAAGAAGCTACTGCACTTGAGTTACCAATGTTAGAGAAAAATTTGGTATTCTTATCTACAATCGCATCTGTTGCAACTTTATTGGGTCTATTAGGAACAGTATTGGGTATGATTCGCTCGTTCTCTTCTCTTGGAGAAAGTGCTGGTCCAGAAGCTTCTGCAAAATTATCTCAAGGTATTTCTGAGGCATTGTATAATACAGCACTAGGTATTGGTACTTCTGCATTTGCAATTATTTTTTATAATATTTTCACTACAAAAATTGATGCTATTACCTATGGTATTGATGAAAGTGGTTTTACATTGACGCAAAGTTTTGCTGCTAACTACAAATAATTGTGGAAAAAAGCAAAACACACATCTTAATTGTAAATCATAAAATAGTATAAAATGTCAAGACCCAAGATAGCCCGAAAAAGCACAAGCATTGATATGACAGCGATGTGCGATGTGGCATTTCTATTATTGTCTTTTTTTATCTTAACTACCAAGCCTAAATCGTCTGAGGCAATAAATGTAGTTACACCAACTTCTGTTGCTGTAAAACCAGCACCACAAAAAGATGTAGCATTATTTACTATTGATAAAAATGGTAAAATATTTATTTCAATGGATGATGAATCTGCTAAAGCAGATATTGCTCAATCTATTAATAGCACACGTGGTTTAGGAATAAATGTAGCTGCATTTAAAAAAGCAGAATTTTTTGGAACCGCATTTGGTCAAATACCTGCTTTTTTAGCTTTGCCAATGGAGAGAAAAATTGGCGATAATTTACCTGGTATTTCTATAGATACAACAGCACCAGGTGGTAGCGAGTTGAATGAATGGGTAAGGTTGATTGCAACTGCATATCAAGGTAGACAACTTAATGTATTGCTAAAAGGAGATAATGTAAGCAAATACCCTTCCTTTAAAGCTGTAGTAGATGCATTCAAGAAAAACGATATTCTTAAATTTCAAATGGTAACCAATCCAGAAAGTGTGCCTATTGGTAGCGAATTATTTAAAGACAATTTGAAAGCCCCAAAAAAGGCTTAAATTATTAGTTAAAAACAAAAATATTTTACAATGGCAGAAATGGATACCTCGTCTGGTGGGGGACACAAGAAAGGACCAGGCGTAAAAAAAGGAAAGAAACTTTCTACTAGAGTAGATTTAACACCAATGGTTGATTTAGGTTTTTTGTTGATTACGTTTTTTATATTCACAACAACAATGAGCCAGCCAACTGCATTTAAATTAAATTTACCAAAAGATAGCGATGATCCTAACAAGCAAACAAAAACTGCTGATAATGGAGCATTAACAATATTATTAGGAAAAGATAACCACGTTTTTTATTACGAAGGAATGTTGGATAATTCAAACGCTTCTTCTAAATTCAAATCTGCCAACTTTGGTAATGGCGATGATGGAATTAGGAGTATTATTTTAAGAAAAAAATTGGGTACACCCGAACTTGATTTTATGGTAATTATAAAGCCTAATCCAGAATGTAATTATAAAAACGTTGTTGATATTTTAGACGAGATGAATATTAATGTAGTAAAAAGATATGCATTAGTTGATATTACAGATGTAGAAAATCAACTAGTAAAAATCACAGAAGCTGCAAATCCAGTGAAATAAAATTTATGGATTTTTGATTAAAAATCATCTAATAAAAAAAATAGTATGGAACTAAATAAAATATTAAGCTCAGATATACTTGACATTCTTTTTGACGGAAGAAATAAAGAATATGGAGCGTATGATTTAAGAAAAACCTACAATACTAGGATGCGTAATGCTCTTATTGGAATGGGGTTAGTTTCTTTTATCTTTATGGGTTATAATCTTATCGACAAAAAAGATAAGAAAGATGATAAACCTGTTTTTGTTCAGGATATGAGTTTGGAAAAATTAAAAGAACCACCTCCTCCAGAACCACCACCACCACCACCTCCTCCAAAACAGGAACCACCAAAAATTGAAGTGGCACAGTTTACACCACCAAAAATTGTTCCTAAAGAAGAGGTAAAAGAACCACCACCAGATCAAGAAAAATTGGAAAAAGCTGCAATATCTGACTTTAATCAAAAGGGGGAAGAAGATAAAGGTGTTGTAGAAGCACCAAAAGAGGTAACAACAGGGGGAACAGGACCAGTAGAGGAAGATTATAATAAATTCTTTGCTCACGTAGAAATTGAAGCAGAATTTCCTGGTGGTATTGCAATGTGGAGAAGATATTTAGAAAGAAATTTGAACCAAGATGTGCCTAAAGATAATGGAGCTCCTCCAGGAAAATATACAGTTGAAGTTTATTTTGTGGTGGACAGAGAAGGAAATATAAGTGATGTAAAAGGTACTTTTATGGGAAGTGGAGAAGATTATGGCGTAGTTGCCGAAGCTGTAAAAGCTGTAACTAGAGGCGGAAAATGGAAGCCTGGTATTCAAAATGGTAACAATGTTAAAAGTCCAAAAAGACAACCTATAACATTCGTTGTTAACGAAGAATAGTTTTACAAAATTCTTTATAAAAATAAAGCCTCTCAATTTTGAGAGGCTTTATTTTTAATGTTTATCTTCTGTAAATTTTTTCTGTGCTTCCTGTGCTCTTTCAAAATCCAGCACTACACCATTAATACAATACCTTAAACCAGTTGGTGGTGGACCATCATTAAAAACGTGACCTAGATGCGATTTGCAACGCCCACATTGTACTTCTGTTCTATCCATATTATGCGAATTATCTGGCGTATAAATTATCGAACTTTTGGTAATGGGTTCATAAAAACTAGGCCAGCCACAACCACTTTCAAATTTAGTATCGCTTTTAAATAAAGCATTGCCACAAGCAGCACAATAATAAGTACCAATTTCTTTGTTCTTTTCCAAGGGGCTAGTCCAAGGTCGCTCTGTTCCTTTTTGCCTAGCAACATAAAACTGCTCTGGTGTTAGAATTTTTTTCCATTCATTTTCTGGTAATACAACTTTGCTACTGTCTGTTTTACTGTAGACTTTAGTTTCATTTTTTGTAGAGTCCATTTTAGTTTCTGTTTTTTTTGTTTGAGATTGACAACTTGTAATTGCCATAATTAAAGGCAAGCATAGCATTGTTTTTATCATAATAAATATTTTACTTTAAAGCTATATACGCATCAAATACTGTTTCCGTTCAGATTCGATAAAATTAAACATTTTTTTAACATTTCAACTCGTTGTATATATTTGTAATTCACACAAGGTTAGTTGGTAAATGTTAAACATCATTTTATTTGGTCCTCCAGGAAGTGGAAAAGGTACACAAAGCGAAAAATTAATTGCTAAATATGGCTTAAAACATTTAAGCACAGGTGATTTATTGAGAACAGAAATAGCAGCACAAACACCACTTGGAATTGAAGCAAAAGCAATGATGGATAAAGGTTTACTTGTGCCAGATGAAGTAGTTATTGGAATGATAAGCAGTGCATTAGAAGCTAATCCTGAAGCTAATGGTTTTTTATTTGATGGATTTCCTAGAACCGAAGCTCAAAGTGTTGCATTGGATGGGTTATTAGAATTGAAAGAAACACAAATTGCCTTGGTTTTATCATTAGAAGTAAGTGAAGAGGAATTGGTTAAACGATTGTTGAATAGAGGTTTAACAAGTGGAAGAAGTGATGATACTAATGAACAAGTTATTAGAGCAAGGATTGTTGAATACCATAATAAAACGTCTGTTGTTGCAGATTATTACAGAAAATTCGATAAAGTTAACAATATTAAAGGCGAGGGAACAGTTGATGAAATATTTGCCTTGCTTTGTAACGAAGTTGATAAATATGTTTCATAATTTATTAACCAAAACCAACTGCAAAGGGGCTACTTTATGTAGCCTCTTTTTATTTACAAGTAAAATTTGCTTTTCTCTTTTCTAAAAAAGCACTAACACCTTCTTTCATATCTTGAGTTTCAAAGCAATTGCCAAAAGCTTTTACTTCTTCATCAAAACCATTTTTAGTTTCATCAAAAATAGCATTTGCTGTTTTTATACAATTGGCAACTGCAATTGGTGCTTTGCTATTTATTGTTGTTAAAATTCCAATTGCTTTTGATAATAATTCTTCTTGTGTAGTAACGTGGTTTACCAATCCATAACTCAATGCAGTTGCAGCATCTATCATATTTGCACTAATTAACAACTCAATGGCTCTGCCTTTTCCAATGAGTTGTGCAAGCCTTTGTGTGCCACCATAACCAGGTATTAAACCAAGGTTTACTTCTGGTTGACCAAATTTTGCATTATCACTTGCAAGTCTAAAATGGCAACTCATAGCAAGTTCTAAACCACCACCTAAAGCAAAACCATTTATACAAGCAACTATTGGTTTACTACAGTTTTCAATTTTAAAAAAAATATCTTGCCCACGTTTTGCCAATGCCATTGCTTGTTCTTTATTGTAACTACTAAACTCAGCAATATCGGCACCTGCAACAAATGCTTTACTGCCACTACCTATAATAATTGCACTTCTTATTTCTGCCGAATTTTCGATTTCATCCACCACATTATTCAAATCTGTAAATACATCTTTATTAAGGGCATTTAATTTATCTGGTCTATTAATAGTTATTGTAAGAATATTATTTTCTAATGATGTAAGCAATGTTGTGTAACTCATAAAATTGTTTTTGCGAAGATGTGAGATTATTTACGATGTACGATTTTAGAGGTACGATTTTTTTAAATTACTGCATTAAATTCTTTGCTGCTTATGTAGCTTTGCGTTAAATAATATTGATTAAAGTTTTTATGCAAAATAATTTTTTACAAATACACCCAAGAGTTGCACAAGCATTACAACAAGGCAAGCCGGTTGTTGCATTAGAAAGTACCATTATTTCTCATGGTATGCCTTATCCAAAAAATGTTGAAACAGCATTAGCTGTTGAAGAAATTATTTTACAAAATGGTGCTATACCAGCAACAATAGCCATCATTAATGGCAAGTGTTGTGTGGGTTTAAGCAAAGATGAAATTGAAACTTTTGGTAAAGAAAAGAATGTGTGGAAAGTGAGCTTGAGAGATATGCCTTATGTTGTAAGTAAAAAATTATTTGGAGCAACAACTGTTGCTGCAACAATGCGTATTGCAAGTATGGTAGGGATAAAAATTTTTGTAACAGGTGGAATTGGCGGTGTGCATAGAGGTGCTGCAACAACAATGGATATTAGTGCAGACTTGACTGAAATGGCCCAAACAAATGTTGCTGTTGTAAGTGCTGGTATAAAATCTATTTTAGATATTGGATTAACGCTTGAATATTTAGAAACACTTGGTATTCCAGTAGTTACATACAACCAAAAAACATTTCCAAGTTTTTATAGTAACGAAAGTAATTACATAACGCCATTGCAATTAAATACACCACAAGAAATAGCTGCAATGCTACAAACCAAGTGGGCTTTGGGTTTAAATGGAAGTGTAATGATTGCAAATCCAATTCCTAAAGAATATGAAATGCCAGCAAATATTGTTGAAAGCCATATACAGAAAGCATTACAAGCTGCAACTAAAAAAAATATTAAAGGCAAAGATGTAACACCTTTTATTTTACAATATATAGCACAACATACAGGTGGCGAAAGCTTGGAAGCTAATATTGCTTTGATTAAACACAATGCTACATTGGGTGCTAAAATTGCTGTAGCATTTTGCAATTAACTTCTATTTGCGAAACCTTAAATGAAGAATCACTATTAACTTTGTGATATTATGACTGGAGAAATAATAAATAAAGTTTCAGAAAGTGGTATTGTAACACTTGATTTAGCTGATTTTTATCCTAAACAAGAAATAAAAGTTTTTGATTTGAAAGACTACTTATTTATGGGTTTAATACTTAAAGAAAAAGATTATAGAGCAGCTTTGCAAACTACAGATTGGACTATTTATCAAGATAAAAATGTATGTATTAATTGTAGTGCAGATGCTATTATTCCAATGTGGGCTTATATGTTAGCTGCATCTTACTTGCAACCTGTTGCTGTAAATGTTGTTTTTGGTAATGAACAAAATTTAATAGAAACACAAATTTCGCAAGCCATTAATAACATCAATATAGATGAATATACTGACAAGCGTATTGTAGTAAAGGGTTGTGGTGAAGTTGATATTCCTGCAAGTGCTTATGTAGCTATAACGCATAAATTAAAGCCTGTTGCAAAAAGCATTATGTATGGTGAACCTTGTAGCACTGTACCTATTTATAAAAAAGCAATAGCAAAATAATTGTTGTGTATAAGCAAAACCTTACACCCCATCTTGCACTTCAAAAAATAAAACAATATTGTGCTTATCAGGAACGCAGCCATTTTGAAACAAAAAACAAATTGTTTGAATATGGTTTAAAACCCAGTGAAGTTGATAATATACTTGCTACACTTATAGAAGAAAATTTTTTAAACGAAGAGCGTTTTGCAACACTATTTGCAGGTGGAAAATTTAGAATAAAACATTGGGGTAAAGTAAAAATAAAATACGAACTACAACAACATAAAGTAAGCATTTATAATATTAAAAAAGCCCTTCAACAAATTGATGAAGACGAGTATTTACAAGCACTCGAAAAGATTTGCAAAAAATATTACACACCTTTAAAAGGCAAACAAATAGAGAAAAATTATAAAACCAAAACTTACTTACAACAAAAAGGATTTGAATTAGATTTAATAAATCAAACTTTAAAGAAAATAGTGGTTTAACTGTTTTGCAATTTGAGTAGTTTGTAGTACTTAATCATAGTGTGATAAGCAACTGTAGATGCTATAAAAAAGCCATCTACGCCATTTAAAAAACCTAGTTTAAAAACATAACCATTTACAAACGCTACAAAAGGATTAATGAATAACTTAAATACATTGCTTCTTTTGCCCTGTAGCAACATTGCTTTGGCTTGTATAGTGGTAAACTTATTGTTTTGGGTAAGCACTTCTTCTATTGTGTAATAACTATAGTGCAGCAAATCTCCTTTTAATAAAGTAGTGCTACAACCTTGTTGCATTTCAATTTTATCGTGAGGATTTACACCACCCCACTTGCCTTTTTGTTTATTAAATAAGCGTAATTTTCTATCAGGATACCAATTGCCATATTTAATCCATTTTCCACAAAAATTGCTACACCTATTCATGGTATAGCTATCATTTGAAAAATTATTTTGTTTTGCAATTTTTATTGACTCAATTAACTCTTTGCTTAAACATTCATCCGCATCTAAACATAAAACATAATTGTGTTTGCAATGATCTAATGCAAAATTCTTTTGTTCTATATATCCCAAAAACTTTTGACTAAAAAACTTTACGCCATATTGTTTACAAATGTTTTCTGTATTATCACTACTTAGGCTGTCAATTACAACAATCTCGTTAGCAATGTCTTTAACACTGTCTAAGCAGCGTGCAATATTTTTTTCTTCGTTAAAAGTAATGATGGAAACAGATAGTGATTGCATTGTAAATAAAAATCAAATATAGTTTTTGCATCACATAACCCCAATATTTCCTTTCATCAAAACTATAATTCTCTTATTTTTGAACCATAATTAGTAAAATGAAAAGATTATTTTTTGCTGCGTTTGCATTAACTGTTGTTTTAATGGCTTGTACTAAAACAGAGAATCCTGCTACAACTTATTTGCCTTTAACAAAATACAATGTAGCTGGTACTTACAAGATTACTGCATTAACATTTACTCCCAATAGTTCGCTTATTGAATATGATGTCTATAATATAGATACTATTTTCAAAGCTTGTCAAAAAGATGATTTATTAATCTTTGATACCAACTATGTTTTTAATTATGCAGACTCTGGTACACAATGTTCTATGCCTCAAAATTATACAGGTGTTTATGTAATTTCTAGTCCTAATTTATTGGCTTTTGAAGGAGAAAATTTTATAGTTCAAAGTTTATCTACAACTAATTTAGTTATTACACAAAGCCAAACGCTACCTTTTTTAGCTGGAAATATTATGGGTATATTAAAATCTACATTAACTAAGCAACCATAACTTCTTAAAATGAAAAAATTAATTTTAACATTTTCTATAGTAACAATAATTGTTGCTTGTAAAAAAAATGAAGATAATACAGCTCCAAGTCTTCCTTTAACTAAATCAAATATTGCTGGAACGTATAAAGTAACTGCTGCTACATTTACACCAAGTGGGTCACCATTAGCTTTTAATGTTTTTGATGATACAACTGCTTACAAAGTATGTAAAAAAGACGACTTGCTAATTTTTGATACCACAAATTATACTTACAGCGATGTAGGCACAATTTGTAGCCCTAATGGTAGTGTGAGTCCTTCGCCTTATACACTAAAACTGCCAGATACTTTAATTTATGGTGGGTGAAGTTATAATATAATTAGTTTAACAGCTACTCAACTTCAAATCTCACGTTTTGTTACAAGTCCTATTTCAGGTACAGGTGGCATTACATTAACACGTCAGTAATTTTATTGATATGAAAAAACAATTATTGGCTTGTATTATAATATTAGCAATGCTTGTAGCTTGCAAAAACAAAGATGCTGAGGCAAGTAAGCTAGATAAAAAGTCTTACAAAGAACAAAAGGAGAGTCTTTTGGATAAAGAAAAAAAATCTCCAAAAGAATTCTTGGTTTTAACTGGAGAAGACAATAGAAACTTTTGGGGCAAATCTGTATATAGAGGTAAAATTGAAAATACTGCTACAATATGCAGCTATAAAAATGTTCGTGTAAAATTTTTGTACTACAAATCAGATGGAACTTATGTAACCAATCATGAGGATGTGTATGAAGATGTAATAAAACCTGGTGATACATTTGAGTTTAAATCTAAGTACAAAACACCAAGTGGAACAGATAGTGTTACTGCAAGTATTATGAGTGCAGTAGCAGTGGGAAATTAAGAAATGATAGTCATTAATAAATTAACAGTAAACTAGTAAATATGATACGTAATGCATCTGCTGTGTGGAATGGCACAGGAAAAGAAGGAACTGGACATTTAACAACACAAAGTACTGTACTTAACAAAACACAATATTCTTTTAACACACGTTTTGCAGATGGAGTTGGTACCAATCCAGAGGAATTAGTAGCAGCTGCACACGCTGGTTGCTTTACAATGAAACTAAGTTTTGTATTAAATGCTGCTGGTTTTACAGCTACAAGCATAGACACAAAATGCGAAATTACTTTTTTAGATGGTGCTATTACAAAGTCTCATTTAATAGTTAATGCAACTATTCCTGATATTAGTAATGAACAATTTCAAGCTTGTGTAAAAGACGCAGAAGCGAATTGCCCTATAAGCAAATTATTAAATACATCAATTAGTTCTGAAGCAGTTTTAGCGTAGTATTTCAATGAGACATTTTTTTACTAAACATATTATTGTTTTGTGTATATCAATATTGAGTTTTTTTTCTGCAAAAACCCAAACAGATACCGCATTTCAACAACTTTTAGATTCTATAAATCTTGATGATATATTTGGAAAGGAAGTAAAAAAATCATCATTTAAAATTCAGACAAGCTACTTAACAAACTATGTATATGGTGGCAGAAAAGATTCTTCTACTTTATATCCATATTTTACACCTAGTTTAGAATACACGCATAAATCTGGTTTTTTTGTTGGCGGTAGTTTTTCTTTTTTAACAAATGATAATTCAAGATTAGATGCAACAAATCTTGAATTAGGATATTCAACTGATAGTATAGGAAAATTTAGTTTAAGTGCTTACTTAAATAAATCGTTCTACAATTCTAAAAGTCAAAATGTACAAAGCGATGTTGGATTAACAGTTGGAGCACAAATTGGATACGATGCTAAAATTGTAAATATAATAGCTGCACCAAGTTTAATGATTGGTAGCAATAAAGATTTTGCATTGACATTATCTGTTGAAAAATTAATTTATTTAAAAGAAACAGATAAATCAACATTATCAATCAATCCAGATATTGCTACATATTTTGGTGGTACTGGGTTTTATCAATCCAATAAACTGAGAGGCAAGAAAAATTCAGCTCCACAACAAGGAGCAACGCTTGTAGTTACATCTCCCAAAAAATTTCAAATGTTGTCTTATGAGTTTGGACTTCCTATTTATTTCGACAAAGAAAAATGGGGTTTATTTATAACGCCAACTTACGCAATAGCTGTAAATCCTGTTGTGGCATCTTATAAACTAGTTGGTCCAAATGGTAATCAAATACCTGGTGCAAATACAAGTGGAAATATTACAGAAAAAATAGAAAATTCTTTTTTTGCTGAAATTGGTCTTTATTATAAGTTTTAAATTAAACCAAATTGTTTGGCATGGTGATGTAAATGTTTGTAATGCAAAAGCACCCACTCATCAAAATTCAATTCTCCAAAAGCTGGATGAAGTGTGGTTTTTAATTTATTTTCTTTAAAAAAATTAAAGAATTCATTTGTTTCTGTTTTTAATTCTTCTATTGCATTTTGCATTGTTATATTTCTTGTTACAAAAGGTTCTTCAGGCAATACAGGTGCTTTTGTATTTTCTTTAAATGTTTTATCGCTCAATAAAAATTCTTTGTATTTAGGCAAATGTTCAATTGGAGTTATTAAAGGAAAAAGAACTTTGCCAGTTGACACTTTAAAAAAATCAGTAATGTGTTCTACCATTTGTTGTGCATTCATTTTGCCCCAATTACTAGTGCTTGTTACATTTAATGATGATACAAGTTCTGTAAATTCTGTTTGAATAAATTCAATTTTATGTTCCATAAATATAAATTGGTTACAAATTAAGGCTGTTTATAATTTATATTTTGCATATTAAAAACCTTGTAGCCATTGTTTTCAAACGCCTAAATTTGCCAACTTAAAATTATATAATGAAGTTTTACAATACGATTATTCGTTACAGGTTTTGGTTAAGTTTAATAGGTTTAGCATTGGCTATTTTAGTTACTTATTTATCTGGCTTTTGGCCGGCATTTATATTGTATTTTATTAGTGTTATTGGTTTGTTTAGCCACTTTTTTGTAGGGCCACTACGATTGGTACAAGAGCCAATGGAAGCTGGCAATATGGAAGAAGTTGAGAGGATATTAGCAGGAATTAAATTTCCTAATTTGTTGTACAAACCTATACGCAGCACATATTACACACTAAAAGGAAATATGGCAATGATGAAGCAAGATTTTGATGGTGCAGAAAAACATTTAAAAATGAGTAGTGCCCTGGGCTCGCCAATGCCTGAAGCTGAAGGTGCAAATAAGTTACAGTTGGGAATGATGAGTTTACAAAAAGGCGATTTTAAACAAGGCGAAAGTTATATACGTGCAGCTATTCGTTTAGGTATTAGCGATAAAGAAAGTGAGGCAATTGCTTATTTAAGTATGTGCCAAATTTTTATGAATAAAAGAGAGTTTAGAGCAGCTAAAGATTATTTCAGAAAAGCTAAAGCTTGCAAGCCAACTGCAAAACAAACAGTTGATCAAATTAAAGAAGTAGAAAAATATATTAGTAGAATTCCAGGATAAACAATGATTAATTGTTAAATATTAATTATTAGTGAGTAAGGATTTTAAATTCTTAACTCATAATTCTTAACTCATAATTTACAAAAGTGTTACAAATAAGTGTACTAAAAAATAATCCAGACTTAGTAAAAGAAAGATTGGCTGTTAAGCATTTTAAACAACTAGAATTGGTTGATGAAATTATTGCTTTGGATGATGAAAGGAGAAAAGCACAAGTAGAGTTTGATAATACACAAGCCAAGATTAACGCTGCTTCTAAAGAAATTGGAAAGTTAATGGCTACAGGTAAAAAAGAAGAAGCAGAACAATTAAAATCAGATGTTGGAGTTTGGAAATTAGAAGTTGCAAAACATAGTGAGGCATTAGAACAATTAGAAAAAAAAGTGACAGATGCTTTAGTACAATTGCCAAACTTACCTTGCGAAAAAGTGCCAATTGGTAAAACGCCAGAAGAAAATATTAATGTAAAACAAGCTGGCGAGATACCTACACTTTATGAAGGTGCAAAACCTCATTGGGATTTAATAAAACAATACAATTTAGTTGACTTTGAGACTGGTGCAAAAATTACAGGTAGTGGTTTTCCTTTGTACAAAGGGAAAGGTGCCAAATTGCAACGAGCCTTGTCTCAATATTTCTTAGACTTCAATACAGCTGCTGGTTATACAGAATTTATTCCACCTTATATGGTAAATGAAGCTAGTGCTTATGGCACTGGTCAGTTGCCAGATAAAGAAGGTCAAATGTATCACGCAACTGCCGATAATTTTTATTTGATACCAACTGCTGAAGTACCTGTTACCAATATTTACAGAGATACGATTTTAAAAGAAACGGATTTGCCAATTAAAATGACTGCTTATTCTCCTTGTTTTCGAAGAGAAGCAGGAAGTTTTGGTAGCGATGTTCGTGGTTTAAATCGAGTTCATCAATTTGAAAAAGTAGAAATCATTCAAATTGTTGAGCTAAGCAAAAGTTATGAAGTGTTGGATGAAATGGTTGCTCACGTTGAAAAATTAATACAAAGTCTTGAATTGCCCTATAGAATTTTGGCTCTTTGTGGTGGTGATATGAGTTTTGCAAGTGCTTTAACTTATGACTTTGAAGTATATAGTGCAGCACAACAAAAATGGCTAGAAGTAAGTAGCGTCAGCAACTTTGAAGCTTTTCAAACCAACAGAATGAAATGCAGATATAAAAACGCAGAAGGTAAAATGCAATTTGCACATTCATTAAATGGTAGTTCATTGGCATTGCCAAGAATTTATGCTTCACTAATAGAAAATAATCAAACAGAAAATGGTATAAAAATTCCTAAAGTATTGCAACCATATTTTGGTAGTGATGCGATTGTATAATCTTATCAATTAATTTAATTTTTAATTTGGAATATTTGCACACCCTTAATTGTATATCTTATGACTCCCAAAGAATTATTTTACGTTAGGCTTATTTGTGGTTTTTTTATTATTTTTGCTTTTATTGTTAAGTTTTCATTTTGGAAAAATGCAAAAAACAACGAAAGTAAAATAAAAATAAAAGGCTTTCTAAATCATATTTTTATTTGGTATTCTTTATATGATATGTTCGATTCAACAAATCAGGAAGTAAAAGATTTTATGAAAGCCAATAACAATACAAATAAATTTATTTGGATTTCTGGAGCACTGATTGTTATTTCATTTCTATTTCAGCCACAAGTTTAATACAGTAACTTAAAGTACTGTTCAAATAAAAAAGGCTATGATTATCATGTCATAGCCTTTTTTAATAACCTAAAATTATAGCTTAGTATCCATTTAAATTACTTTTACCACCAACACCAGGTTCAACTTTTCCTTTACCATCTCCAATCTCTTCATCAAGTTGTTTAATCATTAATTTTACTTCGCCAATAGCTCCACCACCTTCGCTGCCTGCTTTGTAAGTGCTATTGTTATAAGTAACTTCATTGTTACCCATTTTATCTACTTTATCTGGCTGAAAAATAAAAAACTTTGGAGAAGCATTGTTATTGATAAACTTAAGCGTACTACCTGCACGTCCAAAATTTAGACGCACACCATCCGATTCAACACTTTCAATCATTGCACCAACAAGTGGAGTTATTAATAATGTATTATCTGCCAATCCTTTTCTTTCAATTAATATTCCATCAGGTCCAACTTCCATCGTTGAATTATTGGTAATTTTATTTAGCACAATCGTCTTATCTACATAAAAAATTAATTTTTTAATATCAACACCTCTGTCTCTCATTTTAAAAAATAGTTCACGTGTAAATGGCACTAAATTTCCTTTAGGAGGCTCTATTTTAGGCATTTGAATTTTTGGAGGCTCAACAACCGGCGTACTAACAACAGCTTTCTTTTTTGGTGCACAAGCCAATAAAATACAACTTGATACAACGCCTACTAAAATGGTTTTTGTTTTATTATAATTCATAAAAACTATTTAATGCAATATATTGTTTTAATTAATTATCAAATGTATTGTGAATTTATTGTTCTATGTTAAGTTTAATTAACAAAAGGGTTAAATTCTTTTTCGTGTTTAATAAGTGTATATTGTCCATGACCAGCATAAACAATTGTTTCATCTGGTAAAGTAAATATTTTTTCTTTAATATTCTTAATTAAATCGTTGTGATTACACATTGGTAAATCTGTTCTACCAATACTTTCATAAAACAAAACATCGCCACCAATTAAAAAACTTTGTTGTTTGCTATATAAACAAATATGACCAGGACTATGACCTGGAGCTTCTATAACTATCAATTCATCTTCATCTATTTTAACAACATCTTTTTCTTTAATAAAAGTAAAACTACCATTATACTGTGTTAATTCTACACCCCAACGTAAAGCTGCTTGCGGTGCATTTTGATACATAATTTCTTCGTTTTTATGAAACGTAGGTTGCACCTTAAAAGTATTACAAACAAAGGCATTGCCAAAAACGTGATCTATGTGACAATGCGTATTAATAAGTTGTATTACTTTTAAACTGTTATCAATTATAAATTGCTGCAATTGTGTGTCTTCTTCAATAAAATAATTACCAGGGTCTATAATTATAGCCTTCTTATTTTCATTGTGTAAAATATATGTATTTTCTTGAAAAGGGTTGAAAGTAAACTGCTGAATCTGTAACATTTTATTATTTGTATGCAAACTTATAGCCAATTGTATGTTATTTATTAAACGAAATATATACATTTGAAATATTAACAATAACAACCAAAAAACTAACTTATGGTCAAGAAAATTTTATGTATTGCATTTATTGCAATAATGCTAGTATCATGTAAAACAAAAAATGCTTTCAACTACAGCCAAGACATTGTAAAAAAAGAAACAGCATTAGTACCAGCCATTGAAAAGGCAGAGAATGAAGTTGCTGCATTTATTGAAAAAGAGATGTATGATAGTGTAATCTTAGCATCAAAAAGAATGGAAACTTTAGTGCAAAAATCTATTGACGAAATAAAAGCAACACCTGCACCAGAAGCAACTGGAGGCGATGCTTTTAAAGCTGCATCGTTAAGATATTTTGAGTATTTGAAAAGCATTTACACTTCTTATGTTAATTATGGTAAAGCTGCTACAGAAGAAGATAGACAGACAAGCGTTACAGCAATGATGGCTATTGTAGATAAAAAACAAAGTGCAATTGATGATATGCAGGGAGCTCAAAGAAAATTTGCAAAAGCAAATGGTTTTCAAATTGAAGGAGAAGGTAAGAAGTAAAAATTATGCAAAAAATAAAATATCTTTTTTTAATTGTTGTAAGTATCTTAATGCTGTCGTTTACGCCACGCTGCAATAGTGTTGGTATAAAAAGGGTATGGTTGTTTTCTAAACAGCAATTTGCTGGTATAGTAAGATTAGATGAAGATGGAAAAAAATCAAAAGGTCATTGGCATAACCACGCTATAATTCTTGAGCTTAAAGAAGGAAATGTTATAACTTGGGATAGCATTGTTTATCAAAACAAAACCTATGAGATATCTTCTTCAATAATTAAACAACCAACATTTAATGCAGGGAAAATTAGCGATGATAGAAGTGTTGTTGTAGCAGCAAAAAAAAATCGATATCTGGTACAAGTACAAATACAAAATTTGGATGTTCCCTTTGAAAATAATGTAGAATATGAATTTACTTTATATGGAACAAAAAATAACGAGAAAGTAAATTATAATTTTACTTCAAAAAATGTAAACCTAATGCCAGATATGTATCAATAATTATATGATGTTACTTGTTTCAGGCATTAGCTTTATAGGCTGTGTAGTGTGCTTTTTTATTGGCATAAAGCAAAAAAAATTAATCCTTATTTTAATTGCTATACTAATGTTTATGACCACACTATTTTGTGGCTTATTGTTCGTTTTTAAAACATCTAAATTATTTTATTCCAAAACAAAAAATAAAATAGATCAAAATCTAAAACCTAGAACAGGTACAGAAATATATAACGATTTATTCGGTAAACCTAGTTACAACTGTGTTAAAGTGCTTCGATTTAAAGACCAAATCGTACCAAGAATTGATGTTTCTATTTGTCTTGAATTTGAAACCTGTCCAATGGAATTAAAAAGAGTTTTGAGTTTGGATAATTATAAAATAAGATTACATCAAACAATAGATACAACTACTATAAACTATGCTAGTGACCAGCCTTATTGGATTAATGTAAAAACATTAGGAAATGGTTTTTATGAAGCTATTTTTATAGATGAAATGCATCCTGGCCAAAGCAAAATATTGTGTTTTAATAAAGATAGCACCAAAGCTTTTTACTGCGATATTTCAGATTAATTTTTCAATTATACTTTCGTAAAAAATACAACATGCAACTAAAGGAAGTATAAACTATATCGCAAACCTTCTGAAGCATTAAACTTTGCAGGTTTTAGTAATTACCACGATCCTCAAAACAAGCAAAGCGTTACGAAGTAATTTTAGAATATGGAGATACGTTATTTATGCCTGCTGTTTATTGGCATCATATGGAATACTTAGATAGTGATTTTGCAATGAGTTTGTGAGCATTACAAAATACTACTGTTGGCAAACTAAATGGAGTTTGGAATTTATTTGGAATGAGAAGTGTAAATACTATACTTAAAAAAACTGTACCCAAAACTTGGTATCAATGGAAAGAAAAAAAGGTTTTTGAAAGAGCAACCAAATTTATTTAATCATCCAATAAATCAGGTCTGCGTTGTTTTGTTCTTTCTAGTGATTGTTCATATCGCCAATCTTCAATGATTTTTGGATTACCAGTTAAAAGTATTTCAGGAATTTTCCAACCATTAAAATTTTCTGGTCTGGTGTAAACTGGTGGTGCCAACAAATTATCTTGAAAGGAATCTGTAAGTGCCGATGTTTCATCGTTTAATACTCCAGGAATTAGTCTACCTACAGCATCTACAATTATTGCAGCAGCAAGCTCTCCACCACTTAACACATAATCTCCTACACTAATTTCTTTTGTAACATAATAATCTCTTATTCGTTGGTCAATACCTTTATAATGTCCACAAATAATCAAAACATTTTCTAATAAACTTAATTGATTGGCAGCTTGTTGATTAAAATTTTTGCCATCGGGCGTTACATAAATAATTTCATCAAACTTAGTTTGTTGTTGCAGTTCTTCAATAGCTTTTACCAATGGTTCACACATAATCACCATTCCTGCACCACCACCATACTGATAATCATCCACTTGATTATGTTTATTAATAGCCCATTTGCGTAAGTTATGTACAGTTACATTTAATAAACCTCTTTCATTTGCTCTTCTTAAAATACTATGATTAAAGGGGCTGTCTAAAAGTTCTGGAACAACAGATAAAATGTGAATATTCATATATAATACAAATGTAGTGTTTCATTATAAATCGCTTAAGCTAAAATATTTAGTATTTATATTTGTACAAATAATTTTATGATTGCAATTGTTGATTGTAATAGTTTTTATTGCTCTTGCGAAAGATTGTTTAGACCTGATTTGGAACAGAAGCCAGTTGTTGTATTAAGCAACAACGATGGATGTATTATTTCTAGAAGTGACGAAGCCAAGCAATTAGGTGTAGCAATGGCTGGCCCATATTTTAAAGCCAAGCCAATCATAGAACAAAATGATGTGACAGTATTTTCATCAAACTATAATTTATATGGCGATTTAAGTTGGCGTGTAATGGAAACATTACGAGTAATGTTTGGTACAGAGAAAGTAGAAGTATATAGCGTTGACGAAGCTTTCATTAAATTAGATACAACACCACCAACAGAAATAGAAAACCTTGCTACACAAATTAAAAATACAGTAGAGCAATGGACAGGTATTAAAGTTTCTGTGGGTATTGCAGCTACAAAAGTTTTAGCAAAAGTTGCCAACAGACTTGCTAAAAAAAATAAGCAACTTACCAATTGTGTAGCTGTTATTCATACAGAAACAAAACGAATAGAAGCTCTTAAAAAAACAAATATTGACAGTGTGTGGGGCATTGGTTTTAGCTATGCCGAAAAATTAAAAAAGCACAGAATTAATACTGCTTATGATTTAAGTTTAAAAGACATTGTATGGTGTAAAAAACATTTAGGTGGCGTTGTTGGTGTGCGTTTGGTGCAAGAGCTTAAAGGTATTCCTTGTATTACTATGCACGACGAACTAACAGATAAAAAAATGATTGCCACCACAAGAATGTTTGGCGAAGCAGTTACCGATATTGAAAGTATTAAAGAAGCTGTTGCCACCTACACATCTCGTGCAGCAGAAAAATTACGAAGACAAAATTGTTCAGCAAAAACAATAGGCGTTTTTTTAGTAACAAAACAACAAAATCATAATGCAAGTTTTAATAGAGGTGCAACCATTACATCGCATACCAAATTAGAAGTAGCAACATCACTAACTCATCTGTTGATAAAGCCAGCAATTGCAATGGCAGAAAGGCTTTTTCAGCAAGGAACTGTATATAAAAAAGCTGGAGTGATGCTTAGTAATATTGTAAACGATACATCTGTTCAAGGAAATTTATTTGTCGATGAAAGCACTAATAAACAAAGATTTCTTATGGACGTTATAGATAACATAAACTTTAGTCAAAGAGATGATATGTTAAAATATGCAGCAAGTGGTACCACACGCAACTGGAAAATGCAACAGCTATTTCATAGCCCTAAATATACTAGTCGATGGAATGAGTTGTGTTTGGTGCAATAGAATCCCACAAATATTATTTTTCAAAAGCCAATAACCATTTTCTTTGCAACCATAAACTTGCTAAATGAAAAATACACCTTTTACACACAAACACATAGAACTTGGAGCAAAAATGGCAGAATTTGCTGGTTACAATATGCCCATTAGTTACACAGGCATCAATGATGAACATTTTGCAGTACGAAACAGTGTAGGTGTTTTTGATGTAAGCCATATGGGGGAATTTATTTTAAAAGGAGAGGGTGCTTTAGATTTAATACAACGCGTTACTACAAACGATGCAAGCAAACTTTCCAATGGCAAAGCACAATACAGCTGCTTGCCCAATGCAACAGGAGGTATTGTAGATGATTTGATTGTTTATTGTATAGAAGAAAATAAAGTGTATATGCTTGTTGTAAATGCAAGCAATATAGAAAAAGATTGGAACTGGATACAACAACACAACACAGCCAATGTAGAAATGCATAACATTAGTGATAAAACAGCTTTACTTGCTATACAAGGCCCCAATGCTACCAAAGCTTTACAAACATTAACTGATACAGATATTATGAACCTTAAGTATTACACTTTTACCAAAGGTGTATTTGCTGGCGTAGATAATGTTGTAATTAGTGCAACAGGCTACACCGGTGCCGGCGGTGTAGAAATTTATTTTAGAGACGAGAATGATAATGCTAATAAAATTTGGGATGCCATTTTTGAAGCTGGTAAACAATATAATATTAAGCCAATTGGTTTAGGTGCAAGAGATACCCTACGTTTAGAAATGGGTTATTGCTTGTATGGAAATGACATAGATGACACCACATCTCCATTGGAAGCAGGTTTAGGCTGGATAACAAAGTTTACCAAAGATTTTACTGCAAAAAATATTATTGAACAACAAAAAGTAAATGGTGTAACACGCAAGTTGTTAGGTTTTGAAATGATTGACAGAGGAATTCCTCGTCACGATTATGTTATTAAAAATCTTGCAGGCAATACAATTGGTAAGGTGTGTAGTGGTACACAAAGCCCAAGCTTAAACAAAGCCATTGGCTTAGGTTATGTAGCCGTAGAAAATGCTATTATAGACAGTGAGGTGTTTATAGAAATAAGAAACAACTTAGTAAAAGCCAAAGTAGTAAAACTACCCTTTGCTTAATTATATGCTAAATCTCGAACTAAAAATTCGAGATTTTTTTTAAAATTATCATCAACATCAATGCACCCAAATCATCAAATAGCTGTTAAT
Organism: Bacteroidota bacterium; assembly: GCA_026391115.1. GTDB lineage: Bacteria > Bacteroidota > Bacteroidia > Chitinophagales > Chitinophagaceae > CAIVPM01. The sequence goes on from JAPLER010000096.1 coordinate 31,057, forward strand.
TGGTTTAAAGCTTTTAATGAACATCAACTGGAAAATTTATTAAGTTTATACCACGACGATGCAGAACATTATAGCCCTAAACTAAAGCTAAGAATGCCGGAAACTAATGGTTTAATAAAAGGCAAAAAGGCATTAGAGTTTTGGTGGGCAGATGCTTTTGAACGCTTACCACAACTGCATTATAAAATACTTAATATTATAGCCAATGATGAGTTTGTATTTATGGAATACATTCGTACAACACCTAATGAACCAGACTTGCAAGTGGGCGAAGTGTTGGTTATTAAAGATGGTAAAATAGTAGCGTCAAGAGTTTATCATTCTTAACCAAAATGCTAAACATAAAAAAATTATGTTTAGCACAATGTGTTAAGTTAAGTATGCTCGGTTTTTAACTAAAATGCTATTAAATCTAACTATAGTGTAATAACACTGTTCGTTTCGCCATAAACATTAGGTTCAAATTTGTCAGCAGTGGTATCATTAATCCACTCTTTCTCATCAATTAAATATTTGAACTCGTGTGTAGAATCTTTTGGTAGGTTTACTTCAACAACAAAACTGTTGTCTTTTTTCTTTTTCATTTCAACCGAGTTTTCCCAGTCGTTATTTAAACCAATCACAGCAATAGTTTCAGCTGTTTCGCTTTCAATTAAAAATTTTACTTTACAATAATCTTTAGTTTTGAAATAAGTTTTTTGAATCATTTGTATTAATGTTGATTAAATAAAATTCACAAGCAAAACAATCGTGGCAAAAACCAGTTAAGGTTGCACTTAATACTTATTAATCCAAAAGGTAACCCAATATTATACTACTTATTCTTTTGTATAAAATATTCAATACTATAAACACTACAAACCTATTTTTGAAAAATGACACATCCTTTGTTGCAAATTATTGATTTAAACAAACAATTGCCCAAAGGGTTTTCTATTAAAAATATTAGCTTCAATCAATACTTTCAACAGAAAATTGCAATAGTTGGAATATCTGGTGCAGGAAAATCCACATTGTTAAAAATGATTGCAGGGTTGCTACAACCAACATCGGGAAAAATAATTTTTAATAATGAAAGAGTAATTGGACCAGATGAACAACTACTTCCTGGACATAAAAAAATTGGCTATCTTTCTCAGCATTACGAATTATTAAACAATTATATAGTTAAAGATTTAATACTATTTGAAAATAAGTTAACAGAACAAGAAACAGAAAGTTTGTTTACGATTTGCCGTATCAATCATTTGTTATTACGCAAAACAAATGAACTAAGTGGTGGAGAAAAACAACGTATAAGTTTGTGTATGTTATTGGTTAAAAAGCCTCAATTATTGTTGCTTGACGAGCCTTTTAGTAATTTAGATTTAATACACAAAACCACTTTAAAAAAAGTTTTAGAAGATATATCTGATAAACTTAAAATTACAACACTACTTGCGTCTCACGACCCATCAGACATTTTAAGTTGGGCAAATGAAATAATAGTGATAAAAGATGGTTCAATAATGCAACAAGCCAGTGCAACTATTATTTATAACCAACCTATAAATGAGTATGTAGCAGGACTTTTAGGAATATATAATTTCCTAAATGATACACAGTTATTAGTTATAACTAATGAACATTTTAGTGAAGGAAATTATATCATTCGCCCACAACACATTTCTATTGCAACAATTAACAATGCAATGTTTAGTGGCAAAGTAGTGGGTATTAATTTTTTTGGAAACTATTATTTAGCAAATGTTTTAGTTGATGATTTTATAATTACAATAATGCTTTTAAATAAAGATGTGCAGTTAAATGAGTTAGTGAGTTTAAGTGTAGATAAAAACAAAATATGGAAACTTAGCTAATTTGCTTTATCATCTTTTAATAAAAGTTTTCAAAAATCAAAAAAGCAACTCTTTGCAAAGCATCTACTTTTACATCTTAAGTTTTAAAAATGTTCAAAAAAATTGTATTTATAAGTTTACTAATGCTTCTTTTTTCTTGTAAAAGTAAAAAAAATGATGATAAAACAAAAGCTCCAATAACGCCAGCAACTATTGTTGATGTTGTAGTTGCATTTACTAAATCTATTGATAATACCATTGAGGCAAATGGAACTGTTTTACCAAATGAACAAGTTGAAATTCATCCAGAAATTAGTGGAAGACTTACTTATTTAAATATACCAGAAGGTGCGTCTGTTGCAGCAGGAACCATACTTGCAAAAATTAATGATGCAGATTTGCAAGCTCAACTTAATAAATTTAAAGTTCAATTAGAATTAGCAATTAAAACCGAACAAAGACTTAAAAAATTAATCTCAATAAATGGTATCAATCAGGCGGACTATGATGTTGCTGCAAACACAGTAAACAATCTTAAAGCTGATATAGATATTACCAAAGCACAAATAGATAAAACAGTTATTAAAGCTGCTTTTAGTGGTGTGTTGGGTTTAAGAAATATTAGTCCAGGTGCTTATATAACACCACAAACTTCTTTGGCCACATTACAACAAATTAGTAAAACAAAGATTGACTTTACATTGCCAGAGCAATATACACATCTTATTGAAAAAGGGAAAGTAATAAATGTTGTTACTAACTATAATAAAACCAAATTGCAAGCTACAATTATTGCAACAGAACCAGAAATGAATAATACAACCCGTAACTTAAAAGTTAGAGCTGTGTTAAATGATGGTAATTTACAAGCAGGTTCTTTTGTTAAAATAAAACTACAAGCAGGCAGTAATAATCAAAGTATATTAATACCAACCAATGCCATTATACCTGATGCAGACAGTAAAAAATTAGTTGTTATAAAAGATGGCAAAGGCAAATATGTATCTGTAGAAACTGGTATTAGATCAGCCAACAATGTTGAAATTACAAAAGGAATTAGTATTGGCGATAGTGTTATTGTTACTGGTGTTTTATTTGTAAAACCCAATAGTGCTGTTAAAGTAAAAAAGGTATTGGAAATAAAAGAATAAGCTAATTAATACCTAGCTTATTCTTTTAAATATTGTACTAAAAATTGGTAGTAAGTGTAGCAGTAAATCCATAAGATGCAGGAACAAATCTGCACACACCGCCAACACAAAATAATCCTGCACGCTGCTTGCCAAAACCTAAACTAAACCTTGTTGCATCTTTTGTTACACTTGCTCCAACATTATAGTAATGTGTTTTAGTATCGCCATAATTGTATAAATCGCTGGCGTAAAAACTATATCTAGCAGATAAAGAAACTTCAACTAAAGCAGCTGCCCAGTTTTTATAATCTTCATTTGTAAATAAATGTTCAACTCTAAACTTGATTGATTTTTGAGAAGCAAACTTATATACACCACCAAGAGCAACAACAGAGCTTAAAACGTCTTCGTGTCCTGCAGCTTGAATTTTTGAAGCATTGTAAAATATATTTTGTATACCTAAAGTAATATCAAGTTTCTTGTTCCACCTTTTTTTAAGTTCAATATTTACATCTCTGTAATATGTTTCATTTCCAATGCTTGTAATAGCACCTTTTTCTTTTAAAGAACCATAGTAAGAACAGTTGAATGCAAGCTTTGCTCCATTTTTGCCACCAAGTTTACTCCCTTTTCTAAAATTATAAAAAAAATCTGCCTGAAAGCCTGTTTCACCCATTGACTGTGTATTGTAAACATATATGTTACTAGTTAGATAATCTTGTTGTTTAGTAAGTGCTGGCAAATAATTAACAGCAAGTTGTGTTGCAAATTCAACTTCCCGCTCTGCTCTAAAATCCATATTATACATAGCCCTTGCTGTAAGGTTTATACCAAAATTATTTCCTGTAAAACTTGAATTGATGTATAAAGCTTTTCCTTCATCCATAATATTTCCATTAATATTATGAGGATCACTTTTTTTATTTACATATTCTACATCAACATTAAAATTATTACTAGCTACAGCAAGTCTTGTTGCATAAGCATTTACTGTTGAAGGATAGTCATCTATTGGGCCTGTATATTCCTGAAAACGACCAACATAGCTGCCGCCTATGTTTACTGTAGTACTTGTAGGTTTACTCAAAAATATTTTTGTAATATCAAATTCTGCATCTGCACCTCTAACAATAGAGTTGGCATAGTCAAACATTTTTCTTGTTTTGCCATACAACGCTTTTATTTTCATAAAATTTGTAGGTGCTACATTTATGTTTACTCCTTCCAATGCATTATTAATACCTATTTGACGATTTTCAAAACTTCTTAAAATCATTCCACTACCAAACTGCTCATAGAAATCTCCTACTTGGATACTAAAATTCTTCTCGGTATACTTGAAATATTTATTTACCATTTTACTACTATTTAATGGTAAATCATAATAACCAAGTATAGATGGCATATAACTTTCGTATTGAATGCCCATCATTAATTTACCATACGTGTAGTCTAATTTAAAAAAATTATTAGAGCCCAATTTATCCTGTGGCACAGTTGTTCCAATACTTTCATCTTTTAAATAGTATTGAGAGTAGCTTTCAAAACTACCAGTAACGTGTCCTTTGATGCTATCAAATAAATGCTGAGAAAATGAGTTATAAGATATAACAATGGCAATTGATGCCAAAAAGACTTTTTTCATTCTATATTTTTTTGAATTTATTTTAAGCTTTGGATTTCTTTAAGCAAGTTATCTTCTTCTCCTGCTATATAGCCTGTATGGCGATAAACTATTTTATTATTTTTTAAAATTAAAACGTGTGGTACATCTGTAACAGATAGTGTTCTCTTTAATTCGCTATTTATGTCTAAAAAAACGTCAAATTGCCAACCCTTACCCTTTACAAAAGATTTTACTCGTTGTGATGTTCTAGTATCATCAATTGCAATTCCAATAAATTTAAATGTTGTTTTGGCTTGCCATTCTTTTAACTCATCATTAATGTTATCTAACTCTGCAATGCAAGGTATGCACCAAGTTGCCCAAAAAGACACAACAACTAATGTGTCTTTTACATTTGAAATATCCGAAAAATTAACTTCTTGTCCGTTTATATTTTTTAGTTTAACATTAAAATTATCTTGCGTGTATGTATTTGACAATAAAACAAAAAAAAGAAATGAGCAGTAAAATAATTTTAGTTTCATATATAATTTTATGCAAATAAATAGTTTTTTAAAAAATATAAACATATTATTTCCAGCCCTTTATCTTTAACCTCTAAAAATATTCATCAATGAAAAAAAATCGTTTCTTATTGCTCTTGACATTCACTTGCTCTCTATTTATTTTCTCTTGTAAAAAGGATAACAATAGTGGTGGTGGCACAGGTAATGCAACAACTGCATTAACTTTATCTTTAAGTAGTAACACAATTAATTTAAGTAATCCACAGCCTGTAACAGTAACAGTTGTTAATCAATCTGGTGCCGATGTTACATCTCAATGTGCTATTAAAGTAAATGGGGTTGTACTTTACTCTTCAACTTATACACCATCTTCAGTTGGAAGTTTTACTTTTGTTGCAACAAAAGATAGTATTACTTCTAACACTTCAACACTAACTGTTACAAATAGTTCTACATCATCTGGAGATTCTTTATACGTTTCTCTTTCAACATCTACAATCCAGTTTAATGATTTTGATTATACCACAATTACAGTTAACGACAAAAATGGTACTGATATAACAAGCACTTGTCAATTATTAGTAGATGGTGCTGGAATTTCTTCAAGAAATTATGTTGGAGAGTCTCTTGGAAATCATAACATTACTGCTCAAAAAGGCTCTACACCTTCTACATCAAAAGTATTATCAGTAGTTACAGCGACTCCTTCACCTTTTACACAAAAACTTTTAGTAGAAGACGCAACTGGTGCTTGGTGTGGCTTTTGCACAAGAATAGCTAACTCTTTGGAAAATTATAAATCAAATCATCCAAATTGTATAGTAGTAGCAATACATGGAGGTGGTGGCACAGATCCTTATAAGTATCAATATTACACCAATTTTAATTCAACATTTGGAGTAACAGCTTATCCAACTGCTATAGTTAATAGATCAGGTACTTGGTCAGAAAATGCAAGTGAATTAAATACGGCTTTAACAAAATGGGCTCCTCTTGGGCTTGCTATTGAAAGTAGTGTTAGTGGAACTAACATCACTGGTAAAGCAAAAGTAAAATTTAATGTAACTACCAATAAATCAATGAAAATTATAGTGGCACTTGTAGAAAATGGATTAGTGTTTCCTCAAACAAATTACTATTCTCCTAGTTCTGGTTATACACCTTATTTATATGGTGGTGCAAATCCTATTTCAAACTTTACACATAATGGTGTAATGAGAAGAGCTGCAACCAATTTATTTGGAGATGCTATTCCATCAACTAGTCAGTTAAAAAATAATATATATGAACTAGCATTTACAATACCAACAACAGGTGTAACATCTTCTGGTGCTAATTTTACAGTTGTACCAGCAAATTGTTCTATTGTTGCCTATGTTGTAGATGGTACAAGTAATAATAAAGGTGTTTATAATGTTCAATCTGCTACTGTAGGCACTGTTAAAAATTTCGATTAAAAGATTTCTAAGAATTATTATTAAGCTGTAAAAGGGCGTGTAATTATTTATACGCCCTTTTCACATTTAGTTACAATTAAAATCTTTATTCTCATATCGTAAATAATTAATAAAATAGTATATAAGCAACAGTAATTTTGTTATATGAATATTTCTGAGTTTTCACTCAAGCGTCCTGTATTTGCAACAGTATTAAACATAGCAATTGTTTTGTTTGGTATTGTAGGCTATACTTTTTTAGCAGTGCGTGAATATCCTGCAATTGACCCCCCAACCATTACTGTATCTACAACATACACAGGGGCAAGTGCCGATATTATTGAAAGCCAAATAACCGAGCCTATAGAAAAAGTAATCAATGGTATTCCGGGTATTAAGTCTATTAACTCGTCCAGCAGTGTGGGGCGTAGTAATATTGTTGTAGAGTTTAATGTTGGCGAAAACTTAGAAGCTGCAGCTAATGATGTAAGAGACAAAGTAGGGCAAGCAGTAAAAAATCTGCCACAAGATATTGATGCACCTCCAGTTGTAACTAAAGCAGATGCTAACAGCGACTTTATTATTTTGATGGGTGTGCAAAGTAGAACCAAAAGCTTAATGGAGCTTAGTGATTATGCTGAGAACGTTTTACAGGAACAATTACAAACTATACCAGAAGTTAGTGGTGTTAATATTCTTGGGCAAAAAAGGCCTTCTATGCGTATTTGGATTAGTCCAGATAAAATGAATGCGTATAATATTTCCTTTAGTGATATAAGAACTGCATTAGATAAAGAAAATATAGAAATGCCGTCTGGTAAATTGTATGGCAATAAAACAGAATTAAGTATACGTGCTTTAGGTAAACTTACTACCGAAGATGATTTTAATAATCTAATATTAGTTGAAAATGTAAATGGAATTGTTCGCCTTAAAGACATTGCAAAAGTAGAGGTGGGTCCAGAAAATGAAGAGTTTAGTTGGAAGTTAAATGGAGTAAGTGCTGTGGGTTTATCCATTACGCCACAACCAGGTGCTAACTATATAAGAATAGCAGATGAATTTTATAAAAGAATAGCAGCTCTTAAAAAAAATCAGAATAATGATATAGAATTGATAACATTAATTGATGCTACACAAAATGTAAGAAAAAGTATTAAAGAAGTTGGAGACACTTTACTTATATCTTTTAGTTTGGTAGTATTGGTTATTTTCTTCTTTTTTAGAAATATATTAATCGCTATTCGTCCTTTAATTGATATTCCAATTTCACTTATTGCTACATTTTTTGTGATGTATATTTTAGGATTTAGTGTAAATGTATTAACACTCTTAGGTATTGTATTAGCAACAGGTTTAGTGGTTGACGATGGTATTGTTGTTACAGAAAATATTTTTAGAAAACTAGAAAGTGGTTTAGATATTCGAAAAGCGGCACTTGAAGGCAGTAAAGAAATTTTCTTTGCTGTAATTTCTACATCAATCACATTAGCAGTAGTGTTTATTCCTGTTGTGTTTTTACAAGGTTTTGTAGGTAGTTTATTTAGAGAATTTGGTATTACTGTAGCAGTAGCAGTATTAATATCTGCATTGGTTTCGTTAACTATTACACCTGTTTTAAATGTAGTTTTAAACAGAAAAAAACAAGGTCACGGAAAATTTTATGATAAAACAGAACCATTTTTTAGAGGAATGGAAAATGGCTATAATAAAATATTAACTGCATTTGTAAAAGTACGTTGGGTAGCTTGGGTTTTATTGGTAACTTGTCTTGTGATTATTTATTTTACTTATACTAATTTGCAAACAGAATTAGCACCATTGGAAGATAAAAGTAGTATTCGATTTGCCATTACAGGACCAGAAGGTGCTAGTTATAGTTATATGCAAGATGTTGGTGATAAGCTGCAATCTTTTTTAAATGACTCTGTTCCAGAAAAAGAATTTTCATTTGCTGCTGTGCCTGGTTTTGGTGGAACTGGCATAAATACTGGCTTGGCTCGTCTTAAACTGGTTGAACCTAAAGATAGAACCAAATCGCAAAGCGATTTAGCAAAGGAACTGGGTAAAAAAATTGGACGATTTAATCAAGCAAGAATATTTCCAATTGAAGAACAAACTATTTCAATTGGCTTGGGATCTCGCGGTGCTTTACCTGTTCAATTTATTTTACAAAATCTAGATTTTGAAAAACTAAAAGCTGTTATTCCTAAATTTTTAGATGAAGCACGTAAGGACAAGACATTTAACAATGTAGATGTAAACTTGAAGTTTAATAAACCAGAATTGCAACTGACTATTGATAGAATGAAAGCAAAAGATTTAGGCTTAACCACAAGTGATATTGCAGATGTTGTGCAAAGTGCATTTAGTGGCAGACGTTTGGCTTATTATATAAAAGATGGAAAACAATATCAAGTAATTTCTCAGGTAGAATATAAAGAGAGACAATCACCAACTGATATTTCTGGTTTGTATGTAAAGAATAATCGTGGAGAAGCCATACCACTTAACGCTGTTGTAAATTTTAAAGAAAGTTCAAATCCGCCAACGCTTTATCACTACAATAGATTCAAGTCTGCAAATATTCAAGCATCTTTAGCAGAAGGAAAAACTATTGGCGATGGTGTAAAAGCTATGCAAACCATAGCAAAGAAACTATTGGATGAAAGTTTTCAAACTTCACTTGGTGGGGCATCAAGAGATTTTGCAGAAAGCAGTAGTAATACATCATTTGCATTTGGCTTGGCATTAATACTTATTTATTTGGTTTTGGCAGCACAATTCGAAAGTTTTTTTGATCCTATCATAATTATTATTACTGTGCCTTTGGCGTTAGCTGGTGCTTTATTAAGCTTATATATCTTTAATCAAACCATTAATATTTTTTCTCAAATAGGTATGATTATGTTGATTGGTTTGGTTACCAAAAATGGAATATTGATTGTTGAATTTGCCAATCAGAAAAGGGAGCAAGGAATGAGTAAAAAACAAGCTGTAATTGAAGCTGCATCGCAAAGACTAAGACCAATATTAATGACAAGTTTGGCAACAGCTTTAGGTGCATTACCAATTGCCCTAAGCCTTGGCGATGCGAGTACAAGTCGTATTCCATTGGGTATTGTAATAGTAGGTGGTATTATTTTCTCCTTAATACTTACCTTGTTTATAATACCTGCAATATACACTTATATTAGTGGTAAGCACAAAGCAAAAGAAATCAATATCAACGACTAATTGTAAATAATACAGTCATCAAATGTAGCATAAAAAAGTTCCCTTTAAAAATGATTAAAAATTTTAGATATTATTTATTATCCATTTTACTATTTGTTGTGGCAGCAAGTAAAGCAGCTGTTACAATTACTTTTAGTGCTGCTTCACAACAAACATTTTTATTAAATCCTCCTTATGTTAGTGGTGTAATTAACGACCCAACAGATGCTGCTTCAATAATTGGAATTAAGTTAGATGTAAATGAAAATAGTATACCAATTATTGCTACTGATTATTCAATAACTGTTACAAGCAGCAAAACAAGTGTAGTAAATGTAAGCAACGTTTCTGTTCAAAAATTTAATGGATATTTCATTGTAAAAATATTACCAACAGGTGTAGGCTATAGCGATATAAAATTAACGCTTGCTAAAGGTTCAAGCACAGCAAATGTTACAGTAAAATATGCAGCATCAGCAGCATCTACAACTCCTACTACAACAAAATTCCATACTGGCATTTCTGATGCTTCTGCTGCAATTGCATTGGATACAAATTATATGATTGTTGGTGATGATGAGATAAATAGTTTGTTTATTTACGATAGAAAAAACTCTGGCTTACCCATTGCAAGTTTCGACTATCAAAATTTTTTAGGATTAACCGATGGAAGTACTGGAAATTATATAGAAATTGATTTAGAAGCAGGAGTAAAAAGCCCCAATATTAGTAACAGAATTTATTGGATGAGTAGTTTGGGTACAGCAGGAAGCAGCAATAGTGTTAAAGCCAATATTAATAGATTATTTGCAACAAATGTTACAGGCACAGGTGCAACTACAAATATTGCAACTGTTGGATATTATAATAATATTCGTAATAAACTGATTGCTTGGGGCGATAGTAAAGGTTATGATTTTACAAGCAGTGCAGCAGCAGGACACGACTCTAAAACAATAGATGGTTTTAATGTAGAAGGTATGTGTTTTGCACCTAATAACAATGATTTATTTATTGCTTTTAGATCACCATTAACACCCATAACCAATAGAACAAAAGCCTTAATAGCTCCCATTTTAAATTTTGAAACTTGGTTTAATAATGCTAGCCCAACAGGCAGCCCAACTTTTGGCAATTCAATTGAATTAGATTTAGGTGGTAGAGGAATTAGAGATATTATTAGATTATCGAATGGTGTATATATTATAGTTGCAGGCAATTATGATAATTTACCATTAAAAGGTGCTTTGTTTAAATGGACAGGTAATGCAGCTGATACTCCTACACTAATAAACGATTTTAATATAAGCACTTTAAATGCCGAAGCAGCAGTTGAAATATTTGAAAATAATGTATTAGCAGAAAATAAATTAGAAATCATTAGCGATAATGGATCTTATGAATTTTATAATGATGGAACCCAAGCTAAAGATTTATCTCAAAACAATTATAAAAAATTTAGAAGCGATTTATTTACCACTACAAATAATGTTTTGCCCAATAATATTATAGAATTTAAAGGCATAGAAAAAGATAACACATATCAATTATATTGGAAGTTTTCAATGAAAAATATTCAACAAGTCGTTGTTGAAAAAGCATCGAACGATTATATTTTTAAAAATATTTATACAACAAATACAATCAACTTAACTGGAAATTTTACCGATAAAACAATTGCTAATTGCAATACACTTTATCGTTTAAAACTAATTGATAATGATGGTAAAATTAGTTATTCAAATACTATCATTTGCAAGCCAAATTATAATACAGCATATAGCATTACTCCAAACCCTGCAAAAGAGTTTATACAAATAAAATCTACAAATAATTACACCAAACAAATTGAAATAGTTGATACAAAGGGTAGTGTAATGCTAAAAACAAGTTTCAACGATTTTGAAAAACGAATAGACCTTAAAAACCTTATTGCTGGAGAATATTTTGTAAAAATAAAAGTTGAAAATAATGTTATAACTAAAAAAGTAATAGTATGTAAATAAAATTATTTTTTTAAGCCTCTGTTAATCAATACAAATCAATAAATGACTAAAAAATACTTCTTCATATCGCTACTTTTAATACCCATAATTGCTAGCACACAACAACTTACTTTGGTCGATGCTATCAATATTGCATTAAAGAAAAACTATGATATTGAAATTGCAAAAGACAATGTAAACATTAGCAAAATCAATAATCATATTGGCAATGCAGGTGGGTTGACCACTGTAAGTGCTACACTTAGCAATCAAGAGGCTGTAACCAACATCAATCAAAAAATAAATACAGGAACAGAGATTGATAAAACAGGTGCATTAACCAATACTTTGAACGCTAATATTACTGGCTCTATGCTATTGTACAATGGCTATAGAGTTGTAGCAACAAAAAAAAGATTGGAGGAATTGCAACTACAAAATCAGCAACAACTTACAGCACAAATACAAAACACCATTGCTGCTGTAATGCTTAAATATTACGATATTGTAAAGCAACAAAGCTATGTACGTACCTTGCAACAAAGCATTGCAGTATCGCAACAGCAACTACAATTAATTGAAGTAAAAAAAGAAATTGGCTTGGCAAATAATGCCGATGTGTTTCAAATAAAAATAGATGTAAACACCAAGCAACAAGACTTTGCATCGCAAGAATTAATTATTAAACAAGCCAAAACCGACTTGCTTAATTTACTCACTTTAAAAACCGATAGTAGCATTGTAATTAAAGATACCATTGTTAGCAACGGAGAAATTAAGTTTGAAACTATTGCCAACACTTTACAACAAAATGCAGATATTCTTTCACTAGACAATCAAATTAAGATTAATGAATTAATAGAAAAAGAAACGAAAACCCAGCGTATGCCTAGCCTGCGTGCCAATACAGGTTTAAATTTTGGAAGAACACAATCCGATGCTGGTCAACTTTTATTAAACCAATCTTATGGGCCATTTATTGGTTTAAGTTTAAGTTTTCCTATATACAACAGTGGCAATATTAAAAGGCAAGAACAAGTAGCAAACATAAATACCAGTATTGCCAAAAAACAAAAACAAAAAGCTGTTGAAACGTATCAAACACAACTATGTAAAACTTATCAAGCTTATGTTACAGCTATAGAACAAGGAAAAATTCAACAAAACACATATCAACTTTCGCAAGATTTAATGCAGTTGGTTTTGCAAAAATTTCAACTAGGACAAGCAACAATTATTGAAGTAAGAGAAGCTCAAAAAAGCTTTGAAGACAGTGGCTTTAGATTAATAAATTTAAATTATCTTGCCAAAATTGCAGAAATAGAATTGAAAAGAATTGGGAATTTGTTAAACTAAAGTTCCTTTTCCATAACATAATGCGGTATGGAAACTTCTTCGAATTCGTTACCATTTATTTTATAGCCTAGCCTCTCATAAAAGCCCACAGCCGTTTTTCTAGCGTGCATTTTAATTTTTTTATTGCCCATATCTCTAGCAATATTTTCAGCAAAATTCATCAACACTCTACCAATTCCTTTGCCTTGCAAGCCATCTGCAACAGCCATTTGGCGAAGCCGTAAAGCATCTTCATCTGACTTTGTAAGCAAGCAACATCCTTCAAGTTTTTCATCATCAAAACAACCCATTAAAATATCATTTTTTTCCTTCTCCAAATCTTCTGTAGTAAAAGTTAAGCCAAGTGGTTTTCTCAATACTTGATACCTTAAATCAACCATTTGATGATATTCGGGTGTATCGTGGTCAATAATTTTTAATGCCATAGGGGTAGTCGTTAGAGGCACAATATACACAACATTTTAAAAACTTTAACTTTTTACTTGTATTTTTGACCAGTTGAGATAATTTTTTGGATACGAGCTGTAGCATAAGAAAAGGACTGATGTGGCGACGCTCCATTCAACTGTATATCTTTTATCATCTTTGCTTGCATAGATTTTTATTATATAAGTTGTACAATTTTCTACATATAATAAGAAACACATAGTTTCTTTAGACACGTGTTACAATTTCTTCCCAAAAACACGCTCAACAAAACAATTATATGGCAGCAATAACGTTGCTATAAAAAGAATTTTTATTTTGTAAAAGTTCTTAATTCATTAATTTTTAATTATATAAAAATATGGGCTGTGGATCATGTGGAACTGGTAAACCCAATGGCTGCAAAAGCAATGGTGGTTGTAGCACAGGTGGTTGCAATAGATTAAATGTACACGATTGGTTGCGTAATTTGCCTTATGCCGACCCAGAGAGTACTTGTAAAATTGTAGAAGTAAGTTTTAAACAAGGCTCAAGAAAAGAGTTTTTTAGAAACCCCACTTTTGAATATTTTGATAAAGGAATTTTTGTAACTATAGAAGGTGTAAATGGATTTGATGTTGGTCAAGTATCTTTAAGTGGCGAGTTGGTGCGTTTACAATTAAAAAAAGCAGGCATTAAAGAAGATAATCCTGAGATTAAAAAAATTCTACGAAAAAGTAGTGAAAGAGATTTAGAACTATATCATATTAATAAAGACAGAGAACCAAGTGTTCAGGCAAAAAGTAGAGAATTTGCTCGCAATTTAAAATTGCAAATGAAACTAAGCGAAGTAGAAATACAAGCAGATGGTAAAAAAGCAACATTCTTTTACACTGCAGATGATAGAGTTGATTTTAGAGAATTGATTAGATTTTTTGCAACAGAGTTTAAGTTGAAAGTAGAGATGAAGCAAATTGGTATTAGACAAGAAGCAGCTAAGGTTGGCGGTATTGGTAGTTGTGGCAGAGAGTTATGTTGCAGTACTTGGTTGCATGATTTTAAAAGTGTAAATACAACTGCTGCTCGTTATCAAAACCTCTCAATCAATCAAACAAAATTAAGCGGACAATGTGGTCGTTTAAAATGTTGTTTAAACTATGAGTTAGATACATATTTAGATGCGTTACAACATTTTCCAGACAATGCAGATAGTATAGAAATCCAACGTGGCACTGCTTTTTTAGTAAAGAAAGATATTTTCAAAAACCTAATGTGGTATGCTGTGCAAGGCAGCACAAAACATTATCCTTTAACACTTGATAGAGTTAAAGAAATTAAAGATCTAAATAAAAAAGGAGTTAAGCCAGAAGAGTTGCAAGCTGTAGAAATTGTAAATACAAAAGCAAAAGATACCGAACCAGAGTTTGTTGAATTAGTTGGGCAAATAAGTCTTAGAAGTTTAGAAAGAAATGATAAAAGAAGAAGAGATAAACAACGTAGTCAGCAACAAAATAGAAATACACAGCCTGTAGGTGAACCTAGAAATATAAATAATAATCAAAGGGTTCAACAAAAACCACCTGTAAAAGCAGACAACCCAGAAAAAGTGGTTACAAAACCACCTATAGCCAATAACAATAGACCACCACAGCAAAATCAGCAACAGCAAAGACAAAGTGGTAATAACAATAGTAATAGAAGAAATTTTAATAATAGAGGTGGTGGGAATAATAGAAACTCAAACAATCCCATACCTCCACAAGAGAAAGAAGACTAAATAAAAAGAGGCTTCCTTTAAGTTAAAGAAAGCCTCTTTTTATTTAAATTAGTATCCGTTTTTGTTATAGGAACACTACACCATTTTATTAACTGTTAGCACATCTTGCGATGTTGAATCTCCCTGCTCTTGCAATTTACCAAAAGCGGCGGCAGTAGCGTAATTAATTATATCTTGTGGTTCATTATTATTGTATAATCCATAAATCAATCCTGCCATAAAACAATCTCCACTACCGCTTCTATCTACAACACCTTTACAAGTAAATTCGTTTGAATGATACGATTGTTCATTGTGATGTAAACTAGTGTAGTAAAGAATTTCATCAGTATTACTATCAAATCTAAAAGTATTGGCAACTGTTTTACACTTAGGAAACTTACTGATAATTTCTTTAGAAGTTTCAGTAGCGTGATATAGATATGCAGTCCTGCTTTTCTTATCGTGAATATGTTTATCAATTGCAGTTCCAAGCAAGGTATTTGCACTCCAAATATTTCCCATTACCACATCACAATGCTCTACAATTTGTGGCATTATTTCAATTGGTTCTTTGCCAAACTTCCATAAACGAGAACGATAGTTTAAATCAACTGAAACCGTAATACCCTTTGCAGAGGCTGCTTTCACAGCTTCTAAACAAACGTCAGCTACATTTTGATTGAGTGCTGGACTAATAGCAGAAAAATTAAACCACGAAACATCACCAAAAACTTTATCCCAATCTATTATTCCAGTTTTTATTTCTGAAAAAGAAGAATGTTCTCTATCATACACCATACTTCCTTTTAAATCAGCACCACGCTCTAAATAATAAACACCAATTCTTTTACCAGCCAATAAAATAGAAGAAGTATAAATGCCGTGATATTCTAAATAATCTATGACGTGATTACTCATAAAATTATCTGGCAAAGCAGTACAATATTTCACAGGAATATTCCAGCCAGCAAGGGCTGTAGCCACATTTGCTTCGGCACCACCAACATATAATTGCATTGGATTTTTTTCTGATGTAGCAACATTAGATGCAGGAGAAATTCGCAGTAATAGTTCTCCAAAGCACAAGACTTTTTTCTTTCTCATATCTGTAAAAGTAAAACTTATTTAATGACGAGTAGTTGGTCAAAAATTGTATTTAACTTTTTTGATAAATAAAGATGGAATTGCCAACACATTAATTCCATTTTATAGTCTTAGCCTATAAAAATATTTATGGAGTAATTTGATTATATCGAGGTGGAAATATTTTTATTTAATAATAAACGATATTATCCACTAATAAACTCTTTACCCACTACATAATTAGGAGCTTGCTTGGTAATATTTACTCCGTGTGGATGGCTTTCTTTTAAACTGGCACTTGATATTTGAATGAATTGTGATTCTTGTTGCAGTGCAGCAATATCAATGGTTCCACAATATCCCATTCCTTGTCTTAATCCACCAATCATTTGAAAAATAGTTTCACCAACTTTTCCTCTGTATGGTATTCTTCCTTCAACACCTTCTGGCACAAATTTGTTAGCTTTTTCTTGAAAATATCTATCACCACTACCTTGACTCATAGCACCAACACTTCCCATTCCTCTATACACTTTATATTGTCTTCCTTCAAATAATTCTACTTCGCCAGGGCTCTCTTCGCAACCTGCAAACACACTACCAAGCATAACAACATTGGCACCTGCTGCAATAGCCTTTACAACATCGCCACTAAACTTTATACCACCGTCTGCAATAATGGGAATTCCATAATCTTTTGCTACTTCACTGCAATCCATAATAGCTGTAATTTGCGGTACACCAATACCTGCCACTACTCGTGTAGTACAAATAGAACCAGGGCCAATGCCAACTTTTACAGCATCAGCACCAGCTTCAATTAAAGCCTTTGTGCCACTTGCTGTTGCCACGTTTCCTGCAATTACATTTAAGTTGGGATATTTTTGTTTAATCATTTTAATGGCATCAATTACACCTTTAGAATGACCATGTGCTGTGTCTAAAGCCACTACATCAACTTCTGCTTCAACTAATTTTTCAAGACGTTGCATCATATCCTTAGTAACACCAATTGCAGCACCAGCAAGCAATCTACCATTATCGTCTGTTACAGCTTTTGGATATTGGCGAGTTTTCTCTAAGTCTTTTAAAGTAACCAAGCCTTTTAAATTCTGGTCTTTATCAACTATAGGCAAACGTTTAACTTTATTCTTAATTAGTATTTGTCTGGCTTCATCAAGACTTACATCTGTTGCAGTTACAAGATTTGCAAATGGCGTCATTATTTCTGAAACCTTTTTGTTTTTATCAGCTTCAAAACGAATATCTCGTGTGGTAATTAAACCAATCAACTTATTGTTTTGTGTAATAGGAATAGATGAAATTCCATACTCAATCATTAATGCATCTGCTTCATAAATAAAATTATCAAGGGTTAAATGAAATGGGTCTTGTATCATTACATTCCTTGCCAACTTTACTTCTTTTACCTCTTGTGTCTGTGCATCAATACTCATATTTTTATGCAAAATACCAATACCGCCATCGCCAGCAATAGCAATAGCCATACGAGCTTCAGTAACTGTATCCATTGCAGCACTCATTAATGGAATATTCAATTTAATTCTTTTGGTAAGATGTGTTGTAACGTCTACTTGATTTGGTAAAATTTCAGTATAGTTTGGCACCAATAAAACATCATCAAATGTTAGTGCTTGTTGTAATATTTTTTTCATTGTTCAACATTTAAAATTCTAAATTTATCATTCAACATTATTCGTTATTCCCACTCAATTGTTGCAGGTGGCTTGTTACTGATATCATACACCA
>JAPLER010000102.1:0-4842 GCA_026391115.1 Bacteroidota bacterium
TGTACAAACATTAGAAATCAGGATAAAATCTAACTTGATTAATAATAATGCAATAATGTATTCAAATGTATTAACTTATACAGCAACACCTTATCCATTGCCACCAAAAGTTGCTTTGCCATCATCCAATCAGCTTTTTTTAGTAGGTAGTGCCTCACCTGGAGGTTGGGCAAATCCAGTGCCTGTGCCAACTCAACAGTTTACACTAACATCGCCAACAACATTTGAACTAACAGTTGCATTAAATGGAGGAGAATCATATTTGCTTTTACCTATTAATGGAAGTTGGGGGGATAAATATGGGGGTATGGGTGCAAACAATACTAACAATGTTGATGCTGATGATTTTAAAAGAGGTGGAGGCGATTTAAAAGCTCCAGCAGTGAGTGGCAATTATAAAATTGTTGTAGATTTTCAATCTGGCAGATTTACATTAACTAAACTTTAAAAAATTAATTTATGAAATATTTATCAAAAATTTTCCTTTCAATTTTAACAGCATCAATTGTATTGATAGCTTGTAGAAAAGAAGGAGCATTGCCTAATTATGCAGCAAGTTCAACACCTGTTTTATCTGCATCAAAAACAAGTATAGCACCAGCACCTAGTGATTCAAATACGGCAGTTGCTACACTAAATTGGACAGACCCAATGTTGTCAACCGACTCTGCATATAAAATGTATGTGATTGAAATAGATTCTACAGGAAGAAATTTTAAACAAGCTGCAAAAATTACTGTGTATGGCACTTTAAGCAAAGCTTTAATCGGTAAAGAATTAAACAGTATTCTTTTAAACTTTGGCTTTAAGTTTAATGTTGCTTATGATATTGATGTTAGATTAACATCTTCTTATGTAAATAATAACGACATTAAAGTTTCAAATACTTTAAAATTAAGTGCAACACCATATAAAGTTCCTCCAAAAGTAGAATTACCTTCTACAGGTAAATTATATATAGTTGGTGGTGCTACAAATGGCGGCTGGAGCAACCCTGTGCCTACACCAACACAAGAGTTTACAAGAATAGACGAAACAACTTTTATGGGTGTATTTGATTTAAGTTCTGGTGGTTCTTATTTGCTTTTAGCTGTTAATGGCGGTTGGGATGAAAAATTTGGAGCTTTAGGTTCTAATAATTCAAACAACGTAGCTGGAGATAATTTTAAGAAAGGTGGTGGCGATTTATTAGCACCTGCTACAACTACTAAATATTTAATTACAGTTGATTTTCAACAAGGTAAATTTACTGTAGTACCTTACACCGGTCCAACTTTACCAAGCGATTTGTTTATTGTTGGTGGTGCTACACCTGGCAGTTGGAGTAATCCAGTTCCTACACCAAGCCAACAATTTGTAAGATTAAATTCTTGTGAATTTGAAATTGCTAGTTTAAATTTAAATCAAGCTAATGGTATGTATTTGCTTTTGCCTGTAAACGGCAGTTGGGCTAGCAAATATGGTGGTGTTGGATCAAGCAATGGTTCAAACGAGCCTTTGGGAGATTCATTTAAAGAAGGTGGAAGCGATTTAAAAGCTCCAGATGTTGTAGGTAACTATAAAATGAATATAAATTTTGCCACAGCAAAATATAAACTAACTAAACTTTAATCCTGAACTAATACAATAAAAAAGCCTCACAAATTTGTGAGGCTTTTTTATTGATTATAATCTCAAATTCATTGCTTTGCATTATGAAAAAAAATTTATTACAAATACTTATTGTAGTTACACTATTTACCTCTTGTTCGTCAAATAATATTATAAACGAAGAAGGTTTAAAAAAGCATTTTGATGACAATAGAGTTACTGGCTGTTTTGCTTTGTATAATAATGGACAAGGCAATTTTAATATCTATAACTTAGCTAGATATAGAGATTCAGCATACATCCCAGCTTCTACTTTTAAAATTGTAAACTCTTTAATTGGGTTACATACAGGTAAAATAGTAAATACTAAAATGCAAATTAAATGGGATGGTATTGATAGAGGGATGCCAGAATGGAATAAAGATTTAACAATGGAAGAAGCGTTTAAAGTTTCGTGTGTCCCATATTATCAAGAAGTGGCAAGAAGAATTGGGAAAGATACAATGCAACGCTGGCTTGATTCTTTAAGCTATGGAACAAAAAAAATTACAAGTAAAATAGACACTTTTTGGTTAGATAATTCTTTAAAAATAAAACCTGATGAACAATTAGGATTGGTTAAAAAATTATATTTTGAACAACTACCGTTTCATAAAACTGCAATGCAGGCAGTAAAAAATGTAATGGTGCAAGAACAAAATTCCAACTATACTTTAGCTTATAAAACTGGTTGGGGTTTAAATGAAAAAGGCAAATCAATTGGTTGGGTTGTTGGTTGGATTGAAGAAGATAAACACCCTAGTTTTTTTGTATTGAATATCGAAGGAGAAAAAAATATTGATATGGTTACAATTAGAAAAAGTATATTATCTAATTGCTTAAAAGATTTGGGATATATGCTAGGCAAGAAATAGTTAATTTTTATTAGTAATTAATTTTAATGTTGACTTAGTGCGTTTTGGCTAAAACAAATTTACAAAATGGATAATTCGATTTCAACTTTATACAACTATTTTCTTCAATCAATGAGCGTGTGCACAGACACACGAAAAATAAAACAAGGCGATATTTATTTTGCTTTAAAAGGAGAAAATTTTAATGGAAATAAATTTGCATTGCAAGCACTTGAGCAAGGTGCAAGCATTGCTGTTGTTGATGAAGATGTAAATAGTAATGATGAAAAATTATTTAAAGTTGATGATGTTTTGATAGCATTGCAAGCATTAGCAAAGCATCATCGTCAACAATTTAGTATTCCATTTATTGCTATTACAGGCAGTAATGGAAAAACCACTACCAAAGAATTGGTAAGCACAGTTTTAGCAGCACATTATAAAACCTACACAACACAAGGCAATTTAAACAACCATATAGGTGTGCCATTAACGCTACTTTCTATAAAATATGATGCAGAAATGGCTGTAATAGAAATGGGAGCCAATCATCAAAAAGAAATAGAAAGCTATTGCCAATATACATTACCAAATTATGGCTTAATTACAAATTGTGGCAAAGCACATTTAGAAGGTTTTGGTGGAGTTGAAGGTGTAAAAAAAGGCAAAGGAGAATTGTTTGATTTTTTAAGAGCCAATAATGGAATAGCCTTCGTTTACTGGGATTTTGATTACTTACAACAAATGAGTATTGGTATAAACAACATTATAAAATATGGTACAAAAGAAGGGGTTGTTGTAGGTAGTGTAAAGCAATCAAATCCTTTTTTGGAAGTTGATGTTAATGGAGAAATTATTCAAACAAATCTTGTAGGAGATTATAACTTATCAAATGTTTTAACAGCAGTTGCTATTGGTAAATATTTTAATGTACCAGCACAAAAAATTAAAGCTGCAATAGAAAGTTATGTGCCATCAAATAGTCGCAGTCAATTAATAGAAAAAGATGGCAATAAGATTATTTTAGATGCTTATAATGCCAATCCAAGCAGTATGAAACTGGCTATTGAAAACTTTGCTAAACTTAAAGCAAGTAATAAAGTTTTAATGCTTGGTGCAATGATGGAATTAGGCGATGAAAGTATTGCTGAACACCAGGCTATTATTGAATTACTTGAAAAATTTACTTGGCAAAATGTTGTTTTAGTTGGTGGTGATTTTGCAAAAGTTACACATCAATTTATTTACTTAAATAATTCTATAGAAGCTGCTAATTGGTATCTGCAACAACAATTTAAAGATTGCAATATTTTAATAAAAGGAAGTAGAAGTATGCAAATGGAAAAAGTAATTGCATAAAAAAAGCATAAATGCACTAATAAATTTATATGATAAAATACTTACTGACATTGTGTTTGATGTTTGTCTTCACTGCAAATGCACAAGAAAAAGTATATGAATTTAATGCAACTTGCCAGCAAGCATATAAAGAAATTAGTCAATTAAAAATTGCAAATGCCTTATTCCCATTTATTTAGAAAGTTATATAGATTTTATAGAACTGTTTTTTAGTGAAGACGCAAGTGAATACAAGACTCGTAAAAAGTATATTGATACAAGAATTGATGCATTAAAAAATGGACCAGAAACATCACCTTTTTATAAATTTTGTTTAAGTAATGTTTACCTGCACAAGGCGTTGATACAAATCAAATTCTCTGAAAACACAAGTGCAGCTTTAAATGCTAGGCGTGCTTATATTTTAATCAAAGACAATAAAAAGCTTTACAACTCATTTGCCCCAAACGATATGTTATTAGGCAGTTTGCAAACCGTTACAGGTAGTGTGCCTAAAGGCTATAAATGGATTGCTAGTATTTTTGGAATGAAAGGTAGCATTACAGATGGAATGAAAAATTTAACCAATTGTGTTAATAGTAATGACCCTTGGGCTAAGTTTTTTAATCCAGAAGCACAACTAATTTACTGCTATTTAAACTACTATGTAAATAATAAAAAAGACGAAACAGTACAGCATATTATAAATGCCAAATTAGATGTAATAAACAATCATCTATTTGCATTTATGGCAAGTCAATTAGCCATCAATAATAAACAAACAGAACTTGGAAAAAACATTATTATAAATAGAAATAAATCTACCGATTATTTGCAAATTCATTTATGGGATATGCAAATGGGTTTTGTAAAACTCCATAAACTTGAACTTGCCGAAGCCATACAATATTTTGAAAAATTTGTAAATAACTTTAAAGGCAATTTTTATGTAAAAGATGTTTATCAAAAATTAAGTTGGGCTTATTTTTTACAAGGAAATACACATGGAAGTAAAGAAGCA
>JAPLER010000102.1:4864-6939 GCA_026391115.1 Bacteroidota bacterium
TAACCAAAGGAAATGAAAGTACAGAAGCAGATAAACAAGCGTTGAAAGAAGCTAAACAAGGTAAATGGTGGAATGTAATTTTGTTGCAATCTCGTTTGTTAAACGATGGTGGCTATAACAATGAAGCATTAAAAAACTTGCAAGGCAAAACGATAGAAAGCTTTACCAGTATTGAAGAAAAATTGGAATTTGTTTATAGACTTGGTAGAATAAATGACGACTTACATAAATATGATGATGCAATAAAATATTACAATCAAGCTATTGAATTAGGAAAAGAAAGAACAGAATATTATGCCGCTCGTGCTGCCTTACAAATTGCTATGATATACGAAAAGAAGGGCAATAAACAACAAGCTATAAATTATTATCAGCAGTGTATTGATATGGACGACCACGACTATAAAAACAGTCTTGACCAGAAAGCAAAAAGTGGTATAGCAAGATTAAAAGGAGAATAATTTTATTTTCATTCACAAATTAAATATTTAAAAATCAAAATTTATTCGTGTATTCGTAGCTAAATATTTAATTATGAAAAAAATATTTGTGCTTCTACTTTTTCTGCCAATATTGGCTTTCAGCCAAAATGAAGATTCGCTTTTTATTAAGCAAATGAGCGATGATATAATGCTTAATGGCAAAGCTTATGAATGGTTATATCATCTTACAAAAAAGATTGGCAACAGATTAACTGCCTCAACAAATTTTTATAAAGCAATTGAATGGGGCAAGCAAACCTTACAACAAACAGGTGCAGACAATGTGAATTTACAAACTTGTAATGTTGTGCATTGGATGCGTGGAAAAGTTGATGCAGTAAGTGTTACATCAATTAACAATAAAAACGAAAGCATAAAACTAAATGCAATAGCATTGGGCAATTCTCTTGCAGGCAATGCTAATGCACAAGTAATTGCTTTAAAAAACTTTGATGAATTAGAAAAAAGAAAAGATGAAGTAAGGGGCAAAATTGTTTTCTTTAATTATGGTTTTAACCAAACTTATACAGAAACATTTAGAGCTTATGGCGAAAGTGGAAAGTACAGATATTTTGGCCCATCTAGAGCTGCAAAATATGGAGCAAAGGGTTGTCTTATACGTTCATTGAGTGGCAGTACAGATAATTTTCCTCATACAGGAATGATGAAATACAATGATAGTTTTCCTATTATTCCTTGTGCTGCTTTGGGCTTACAAGATGCAGATAAACTGTGGAGTTTATGTCAATCAAATTCAATAACAGCAGGCATTACAACAAGTGGCTATTATTTAAAAGATACTATTGCTTATAATGTAATTGGAGAATTAAAAGGTTCTACAAAAGCAAATGAAATTATAACCATAGGTGGGCATTTAGATAGTTGGGATGTGGGTGAAGGTGCACATGACGATGGTGCAGGTATTGTACAAACAATAGAGGTATTGCGTGTGTTAAAAGCAATGCATTATATACCAAAACATACTATTCGTTTTGTATTATTTGCCAATGAAGAAAATGGTTTAGCTGGTGGAAAAAAGTATGCAGAGGAAGCTGTTGCTAAAAATGAAAAACATTTATTTGCTTTAGAAAGTGATGCTGGAGGCTTTACGCCACGTGGCTTTGGCTTTACAATGCAAGATGCTTCTTTAAAGAAAATGCAAAACTGGATTAGTTTATTGTTGCCTTATGGTTGTTATAAATTAGAAGCTCGTGGAGGAGGTGCAGATATAAATGGACTGAATGAAAAACTTAATGTACCTGTGGGAGAATTGTTACCAGATTCTCAAAGATATTTTGATGTACATCACACTAATAATGATGTTTTTGAGACAGTAAACAAGCGAGAACTATTACTTGGTGCAGTTAATATGGCTGCATTGATTTATTTGATAGATAAGTATGGTTTATAATAAAAAAGCCTCGAAATTTTTCGAGGCTTTTTTATTTGTAAGAAACTATTTTTTCAACGCATCTCTAATTTCTGCTAACAATGTTTCTGTAGCTGTTGGTGCTGGTGGAGCAGCGGGTGCAATTTCTTCCTTTTTCTTCATTTTGTTTATACCTTTTATTACCATAAACATTACAAAGGCAA
>JAPLER010000350.1:0-4414 GCA_026391115.1 Bacteroidota bacterium
ATTGGTGAATATATTAAGCTGAAAAAGCGTGGTGCAAACTACTTAGGCAACTGCCCTTTTCACAACGAAAAAAGCCCATCGTTTACGGTATCCCCAAGTAAAGAAATTTATAAGTGTTTTGGCTGTGGCAAAAGTGGCAATACCATTACTTTTTTAATGGAACACGATAAGCTAAGCTATGTTGAAGCATTACGTTGGCTTGCCAAAAGATATAATATTGAGATTGAGGAAACAGAACAAACACCAGAGCAAAAACAACTACAACAAACTGGTGATAGCTTATACATCATCAATAATTTTGCTGCTATTTTTTTTGAAGATAAATTATGGAATAGTAATGAAGGAAACACAATAGCAGTAAGCTATTTAAAGGAACGTGGCTTTAGAGATGATATACTTAAAAAATTTCAAATAGGTTACAACCCACAAGCGAAAGATGAACTAACAAAAGCCTTAATTGCTAATCAGTTTAACAAAGAATTATTACCCAAAACTGGTTTAAGTGTTATAAGAAACGATGGTGACCTGCAAGACAATTATAGAGGCAGAATTATTTTTCCAATACATAACAACACTGGTAAAATTATTGGATTTGGTGCACGTATTATTGGCAAAAATGATAAAGCACCAAAGTATATTAATACGCCAGAAAATGAAATTTATATAAAAAGTAAAATACTGTATGGTACTTATCATGCAAGGCAAGCCATAGATAAAGCTAATGAATGTTTATTGGTAGAAGGTTATACCGATGTGGTGAGTCTGCACCAAGCAGGAATAGAAAATGTGGTAGCAAGCGGTGGCACCAGTTTAACTTCAGAACAACTACGTTTAATAAAAAAATATACCAACAACTTAACTATTATTTACGATGGTGATGGTGCTGGTGTAAAAGCTGCTTTGCGTGGCTTGGATATGGCACTAGAAGAAAGCTTAAACGTAAGGTTGGTGCTTATTCCAGACAATGAAGACCCTGATAGCTATGTAAATAAAGTAGGCACAACTGCCTTTCAGGAGTTTGTAAAAAACAATAAAAAAGATTTCATCATTTTTCAATTAGAAATAATGATGAAAGAGGTAGGAAATGATATTACAAAAAAGAATGAAGTTGTAAATCATATTGCTGAAACCCTAAGTAAAATAAACAGACAAGAAGATTTTATTAAACAACAAGACTATATAAAACAATGCAGCAACTTACTTAAAATAGATGAAGGTGGTTTAATAAATTTGGTAAATAAATACAAGCGTGATAAAATAAGTAAAGAGGAAAAACGCTTGCCATTTGCCGAAGCCAATCAAATATTAGATTCAACCAATAATACCCCTCCCCCTCCAAATGAGTATGAAACAGTAGCACTATTTAGTCAGGATGAATTGCACGAAAGAAATGTGTTAAGAGTTTTGTTAGAATATGGTTTAAAGAATTGGGATGAAAGCAAAACCGTTGCCCAGCATATATTTGAAGAAGTGGAAAGTTTTAGTTTTGAAAACGCTGGTTTAGAAAAACTATTAAACACTTATAAAGATTTGTTTTATAAAGGCGAGCAACCCACCAGCAAATCATTTATTAAACTACAGGATAAAGAAATAACAGAGTTGATTATTTCCATAACAGTATTTCCATTTGAAGTAAGCGAAAACTGGGATAAAATATTGGAAGGAATGAACATTAGCCATAGAGACGTGAGCCACGAAGATGTAGCTATGAGTTTAAATTATTTTAAATTAAAAAAAATAAAAAAACTATTGATACAAAACCAAGAAGAGCTTGAACATACCACAGATTTTAAACAACAAATACAATTGCTTGATGTGCATAAAAGTTTAAAAGAAATTGAAAGAGATATTACCAAACAATTAGGGACAGTAATTTTTAAATAGTATGAAAAAAGTAGATCCAATATTAAAACCACTAAAAAGCACTAATGCTGCGTTACAAGCACAAGTGAATTTTCAAAGACAAATTATACAATCTACCGAAGCTATTATTATTGTTTTAGACGCCAATACCACCATAAAATCAATAAGCAAAGGAGCTGAAAAAATATTAGGATTTAGCAGTAAAGAACTGGTAAACAAAAAATGGTTTGAAACTCTAGTTATTAAGAACACTCTCAAAGAACATCAAACTAAATTCAAAGAGTTTTTATCATCAAATAAAAAATATAGAGAAGGATTAGTTCCTGTAATTTGTAAAGATGGTTCTATAAAAAAAATCAACTGGAAAACCAATAAAATTTTTGAACAAAAAAAACTAATAGGCACAGTTGCCCTTGGAAAAGATGTTACTGCCTACGAAGAAAGAGTTGATGTTTTAAAAGAAAGCGAAAAAAAATTTAGAGACTTAGCAGAGCTATTACCTACAGCAATTAGTTGTAAAACTACCGACAATAAGATTATTTTTTTAAACAAAGCCTACACGCAACAATTTGGATATACTTTAAAAGATATCCCAGATTTTGACGCTTGGTTGCAGATTGCCTATAAAAATAATAAAGATAGAAAAAAAGCAGCTACTGACTGGAAGAATGCAGTAGCTATTTTAAAAAGTGGCAAGAAAACAAAGACATCTCTAATTACTGTTTACAATAAAAAAAATGAAAAGAGAATTTTAAAACATGATACCACACTAAGTGGCAAAAATATTTATTGTTCTTACTACGACGTTACAGAGGAAGTTGAAAAAGAAAATAAGTTAAAAGCAAATGAAATAAAATTTAGAAAACTCGCAGAACAAATGCAACATCCTGTTGTGTTTGTAAATATTAATGGAGAGTTTGTTTTTTTAAACAAAGCATTTGCAAAACAATTTGGATTTAACATAAAAGATTTTCCAGATGTTGCATCTATCATAAACCATATGAATATTAATGCAACAGAAAAAAAGAAAAGGATTACTTATTTTATAGATGAAATTAAATCTTTGTTTAGGAATAAAAAATCGATTAGTAAAAAAATAGAAATAGAAACAAAATGGGGTGATAAAAAATTTCTTGAATATGCTGCAACTTTAGCTGGCGATTATGTTTACTATGTTTACACTGACATTACACTACAAAAATTAAGAGAAAAAGAATTACAAAAAGCAACGGCTATTTTTAAACAAATTGCAGAAAATACACCTGTTGCAGTAGCTGGTTGCAATGCAACTACTTTTAAAGTAGAATTTGTAAACAAACATTTTGTAAACATTTTAGGTTATAATCAAAAACAAATCAATAAATATGACGATTGGGGAGATTTAATAGTATATGAAAATGACTTAGAAAAAGAAATTCTACTACAAGAATGGCAACAAGTTAAAATGGATTTATTTGCCAATACAAAAGCCAAGGTTAAAACCCTTGAAAGAAGACTACTTTGTAGTAATGGTATTATTAAAAATTTTGAAGTAGGTATTACTTATGACAATGGTATTATATATGCCTTGTTTTACGACATTACAGCTAGAAAACAACAAGAAAATAAGCTTAGAGAAAGCGAAGAAAAATTCAGAAAGCTTGCCGAGCTTGTACCCATTCCTGTTTCGTTCATTACCAGAACTGGAGAAATTGTTTATTTTAATAAAGCCTATACAGATGAATTTGGTTATACAGTAGAATCAACACCTACAATAGACAAACTATTTGCAATAAGCTACAAAGATGAAAATGAAAAAAGAATTGCATATGAATTTTGGAATGATGATGTTAAAAAATTGACAAATAGATTGCCAGTAGAACCAAAAAGATTCGTTGCTTATGACATTAGTGGCAAAAGAAAAATAATGGAATATTCTGCTACTATAAGTGGAAGTTTTATTTACTATGCATATCTAGATGTAACTGCACAAATTGAAAAGGAAGCACTGTTAATTAGTTCAAAAGAAACATTCGAACGTATTGCAGAACATACACCAATCCCTGTGGGTGGGTGTAATATAGAAACTTTTGACCTAACATTTAGCAATAAAAAGTTTGAAGAAATTTTTGGTCATAAATACACAGACAATGTAAAGTTTGATGAATGGTACAAAAAAATAATTTATGAATCCAATTCCGAAAAAGAAGCAAAAGAAAAAGAATTCAAGGAATATGTAGCTGCTTTAATACAAAACAAGCCAATTGATAAAGAAATTATTGAACATAAAGTACTTTGCATTGATAAAAAAATAAGAACATTTGAAGTTGGACTAACGTTTGACAACAACTCAATATACTCGTTCTTTTATGATGTAACCCAAAGAAAAGAAGCTGAACTTAATTTAAGAGAAAGTGAAGCTAGATTTAGAAATTTGGCAGAGCAGATGTTTTTACCTGTTGCCTGTATAGATGCCAATGGAAAATTCATCTTCTTGAATCAATCGTTTATCAATCACTTTGGATATTCGATAGTTGATTTTCCTGACATTAAAACTGTAATTGAAAATAGC
>JAPLER010000350.1:4421-5080 GCA_026391115.1 Bacteroidota bacterium
AAAAAAACAAAACAAAAAGGCATTGAAAACTGGGAAGCTGAAATAAAAATTTTATTTGAAAAAAAGAAACAAATAAAAAATAGAATGGAAGCTGAAACTGTCAATGGAGAGAAACGATATGTGGAATACGTTGCCACTTTAGCAGACAACTTTGCATATTATGTATACACAGATGTTACAGAACAAAAAATAAAGGAAGATGATTTAATTAAATCTAGAAATGTATTTAGAAGCATTGCGGAAAATACACCTATTGCTATTGCAGGTTGCGATGCTGTGACTTATGATGTAAATTTTTTGAATAAAAAATTTAAACAAGATTTTGGTTACAACGAACAAGAGTTAAAATACTTTGAAAACTGGAGAAGTTTAATTATTTATAATAGCAAAACAGAGAAACAAGCTGCATTTTTAAACTGGCAAAAAATTATTATTACATTAGTTAATAAACAAAAAAATGAAGTAAAAACACTTGAACGTAGGCTTAAACGCAAAGATGGCACAATAGGTACTTTTGAAATTGGATTAACTTACGACTCGAATACCATTTATGCCTTCTTTTACGATATAACTGATAGAAAAATTGCTGAACAAAAATTAGTTGCAAGTGAAGCAAGATTTAGAAATATTGTAGAAAATTTACCTTTGCCATTGGTAAG
>JAPLER010000180.1:0-6980 GCA_026391115.1 Bacteroidota bacterium
CACACCAGTTAGTGGTAATATGGGTTCAACCAATTATTTTCCTCCTGGATACACAACATATTTTAACACAACTCCTGTTGATGGACCAAGTAATGGTGGCTTTACCATCAATTCATCTGGTAATTATACTTATACGCCAAATCTCAATTTCTCAGGAAAAGATACTGTTGTAGTTCAATATTGTGGCACCCCACCAGTTCCAGGTCCAGATGTTTGTTTTAATGACACACTATTTATAACAGTACTTCCTAATATTATCACTGTTAATGATTTTGCAACAACCACACAAGATGTTCCAGTAAGCGGCAATTTAAATACCAATAATTCTGACCCAAGTGGAACAACTTTGACAGTAAATACAACTCCTGTGAAATCTCCAAGTAATGGTGTTGTTTCAATAGGTTCAAATGGTTCATATACCTACACTCCAAATCCTGGTTTTGTAGGATTAGATACAGTTGTAGTTACTGTATGTAATGGCACAACTCCTCAAATGTGTAAAACAGATACATTATTTTTAACTGTAACTGCAGGATATGGAAGTATTGGCAACTATGTTTGGAATGATGCTAATGGAGATGGCTTACAAAACGAACCTGCTTCAAATGGCATTAATGGTGTTAAAGTTTATTTGTACAAAGAAACTGCACCATCTGTGTTTACATTAGTAGATTCTACTACGACTGCAAACAATCTCGGAAATCCTGGATATTATTTATTCAATAATGTTGCTGCTGGAAATTACTATGTAAAATTCCCTACTTCAATTAGTGGAAGTGGTTTATCAACAGCCAATCAAGCTGATATGGTTGATGGAAATAGTGATGCTAACACAAGCACTGGTAATAGTGGAATTATCACTATCAATCCAGCTTTAACTGGTCAAGATAAAGATAATACAACTGTTGATGCAGGATATTATTGTAATTTAACTACACCATCAATTAGTGCAGGTGGTGCAATAACAATTTGTAGTGGAAGCAGTGTTCTTTTAACATCATCTTCTGCAACAGGCAATCAATGGTATTTAAATGGTGTTGCGATTGCTGCTCCAAACGGAACATCATCTTGCTTGACAGTAACTGCCGCTGGTAGTTATACTTTGGCTGCAACAAATGGTTCTGGTTGTTGGTCTGTACAATCTGCTGCAACTGTTGTAACTGCTGGAGGTGTTTGTTTTGTATCAAGTGGTGGTGGTGGTGGTGTAGAAACCAAAAGCCTTGGAGATGTTATTTCTAAGAGAATATTTGGCAATGCAAAAGCAAGTAAAACAGAAATAAATGGAATTACCAATGGTGTAAAATATCAGCATAGTGGTATAATAACTAATGGTGCCAATAATTTGACACTGGCTGACTTAACGCCTACTTCAGTTGTAGGTACAGATATTCCATACGTTAGCACGCCAACAGATTTAGTCAATTTTACAAATGCTAAAGAAGTTTTAGCTGTTGATTATACATTAAATAATGAAATTAAAGCTGTAAGTTTTGCTACTAAAACATTAGGCGATATTTATACTCATACTAAGCCAATTTGCGATAGATTAAAAGGTGCAGAATTACTAGAAGTAAAAATTATTAATGTTAATGGATACAACATAATGGCCTATAAAGTAAAACAACGCAATGGACAAACTGAATATGCTATGAATTTGAGTGCAGGTGTTGCAAGCAATAGAACTACTATCAGTTTACAAAGCAACTGGTTTACCGATAGTTATCAAAGTGATGAAACACTTTATAATTTTCAATTGTGGGCAATAAGTTACGATATGGTAACTTCAATGGCTCAAGATATTGTTGGTAAATTGCAAAGCATAGCTACTGTAAATGCTGCTACTCCTACAGATTTACCAAAAGCCTATATTAGTAGAGGCAATAGGAAAAATACAGACTTATACCTAACAATACATAATAACACTAGTACAACAAAAGGTTACTTTGAGCTAAGAGAGAAAGCCAATGAAAACATAGCTGATGCACAAGCAACAACAAGACAAATTGCTTTTACTGCAAATGCAAATAGCGAAACTATTTTCACATTGCCGGTAAGTGATAATTACGAAGGAGATATTAAAGTATATTTAAACAACAACTTAGTAGATTTAGTGTACCTAGCAGATGGAAGATGGAACATTGATTATAATAACGCCAAAACAACTATTAATCAATTTGATATTATCAACGAAGCTAATCCAACTGTTGATAATAGCGAATATAGACTATTAAGAAATGTTGCAGTATCTTGCAATACTCGAGATTACATTAGCATATATAAAACAATACTTGGCGGTGGTATAGAACAAGATTTAAGCAGTTACAATTCTTTAACATTTAATGCCAATATTACAGGGAGTAGTTTAGTTAAAATTACTCTAATTAAGAAAGGTATAACAGATTGGAACGATCAATATAGCTTTACATTAGATGTTAATGAAGGAGATAGAGAGTACACTATAAATCTTAATCAATTCATAAGCAACAAATTTGCATCTTCTATTAATGCAAATGATATAACATCTATCAACTTTAGTTTTATAACAAATAGAGGATTGATGAGCAATATGAACATCAGTCTTAAAAATGTTAAATTTACCAGTAATACCAATATTGTTTCAAATTCGTTAGCAGTATTTAGAGTATTTCCAAATCCTCTGGAAACAAACAATTTTAATATTAATTTTAACAGCGATGCTACAACACCTTTACAACTAAAAGTAATAGAAGTAGCAACTGGCAGAGTTGTAAAGCAACAAATTATTACGCCTAATAAAGGTATAAATCAGCAACAAGTTGTTTTAGATGCTAAGTGTATCAATGGCACTTATGTTGTTACGCTTGAAGGAGATGATGTTAAATATAATCCAAGTAGAATTGTTTTGAGAAAACTATAAAATAAGTTATTAATGAATAATTAAAAGCCCTTCAAAGCAAACTGAAGGGCTTTTTTGTGAAAATTCCCCAACCTTTTTTTAAATAAAATCGTAATAGTTTATACAAGATATTTTGTAGTTTTAAAATATTGGTTTAATTTCATCACCTTTCAAACATTTATTATGAAACGTATTCTAACAACCATCTTTGTTTTTCTATTTATTTTTGAGGTAAAAAGTCAAAGTAAAATTTACCTGCGTTCGGGCAATATTGTAAATACTGCTCCTGAAAAGAATCCTAATAACGATGCAGCTTATTTTAAAGATTGCATTTTTGATAATCATTATTTTTTATGGTTACAGTTTGCTACTTTTCCAACAGATGATATAAAAGATAATTTGCAAAAAACCGGTATTGTATTATACGATTATTTGCCAGATAATACCTTCATTACATCTTTCCCTACAAACTATAACTTTAATCAGCTACAGCAATATGGTGTGCATGCAGTGTGCAAACCAATGGCTGCATATAAAATAGATGCTTTGTTATTTACACCAAATAAAATTGTATGGGCTGTAGAAAATGATAAATTAAAAGTTGATGTAACTTTTACAAACTGTGTTTCGAAAGATTATTTTATTAATTCTTTAAATGCAGCCACTACTCAATATACAATCATCAATAATAATTTTGATGGTGTTGTAAGTTTAATTGCAACCATTGATGATATTCAAAAAATAGCGACAAACCCTTTGGTTCAATACATTGAACCCGTTACACAACGAGGTATGATAGAAGATTATCAAGCTATCAGCAATCATCGTTTAACTTCTATTCAAACAACTGACAATTGGAGTAATGGAAAAAAATTAGATGGTACAGGTATTACGATAGCTATTGGTGATGATGGAAATCTGGGTGATCATATTGACTTTGAAGGAAGAGTTTTGACTAATTCGTCAGATGTGAGTTCAACAATTAATCACTCTGACCATTGTTGTGGAATTATTTGTGGTGCAGGTAATTTTAACCCCACAGTTAAAGGACAAGCTCGTGGTGCTTTATTAAGAGTGTATAATAATTACGATCCTTATAATCTTTTTCCTAGTTTATATACAGACGATACAGTAAGAGTTGTTTCTCATTCACTTGGTCAAACTTGCAACTCTGGGTATAATAGTAATGCAAGAACAAGTGACCAGATTTTAAATAGCTATTCATCGCTAATGTATGTACATAGTGCTGGAAATTCAGGCACAACAAGCTGTGGTGGTTTAGCTGGGTTTAAAACTATAACTGGTGGGTTTAAAGCTGGTAAAAATGTAATTACTGTAGGTAACTTATCAAAATCAGATGTTATTGACCCATCAAGCAGTAGAGGTCCTTTGCCAGATGGAAGAATTAAGCCAGAAATAAGTGCAGTGGGTTCTAGTGTAAACTCAACACAACCTAATAATGGATTCACAGTAATGTCTGGTACATCTATGGCTTGCCCTGCAGTTGCTGGTAATGTTGCAGTTTTAATGCAGGCTTATAAACTAAAGAATAATGGAACAGAAGCTCCCGCTGCTTTATTAAAAACTATTTTAATGAATTCGGCTGATGATTTGGGCAACACCGGGCCAGATTTTATTTATGGCTATGGACGTGTTAATATGCGTAAAGCTGTTAAAACTGTCGATGATGCCAGATATTTATCTAGCACTATAACAACAAATGTTACTAACACACACACTATTACCATTCCAAGCAGCGTATCTACTGCAAAAGTAATGATATACTGGGCTGATAAAGAAGCGACGGCTGGAGCTGCAAAAAGTTTGGTCAATAATATTGATGCTAAATTATTAAGCACAGATAATACAGAATATTTACCTTGGGTAATAGATTTAAGTGCAGGACAAGACGTTACAACTTGTTCTACACCAGCGGTTACAGGAACTGATTCTGTAAATAATATGGAACAGATACAAATTGACAATCCAGCAGCAGGAAACTATACACTTCAAGTTTTGGGTAAAAAAATTGCCAGTGGCCCTCAAAAATATTATGTTGTATATGAATTTACGTATGCAAATGAAATTGTGGTAACACACCCCATTGGAGGTGAAACATTTGCACCTGGAGAATCTCAGAGAATTCGTTGGGATGCTTCTGATGGTATTTCAACTTTTGGTGTTCAATATTCTCTCAATAATGGAACAACCTGGTTAACTGTGGCTTCAAGTGTTGCTGCTGAAAGACGTTATGTTGACTGGACTGTACCATCAACTGCAACAACTGCACAAGCTTTAATAAAAGTGAGTCGTGGTGGTGCTTCAGATATTAGTGATACCAATTTTGTAATACTTAAAGTTCCAACTAATATCGTATTTGTAGATGTATGTAAAACATCTACAAAAATATCTTGGACAGCTGTAACCAATGCAACTGGTTACGACGTATTTAGATTAGGTGATAAGTATATGGAGCTAATGGGTTCAACCAATACTAATAATATTACATTAGAAAATCAGGACAATGGTGTATTATATTATTATGCAGTAAGGGCAAGACTAGCTTCTAAAAATGCCAATGGCAGATTAACAAATGCTTTTTCACACGCCAATAGTTCTTCAGTAACTTGTCCATTGGCTGTAAAATTAATTTCGTTTAATGCTAGTTTAAAAAACAATACAGTTA
Source organism: Bacteroidota bacterium (assembly GCA_026391115.1). Taxonomy (GTDB): domain Bacteria; phylum Bacteroidota; class Bacteroidia; order Chitinophagales; family Chitinophagaceae; genus CAIVPM01. Next base: position 5,562 of record JAPLER010000180.1, read on the forward strand.
ACCTTATTTGGAAAGTGGCTAGTGAAGAAAATATGATGAATTACGTGATTGAAAAATCAACCACTCCAAATTTTGAAAATATTGAAATTGTTGGACAAGCAAAACCAACCAACTCTTTATTTGAACATCAATATCAACTTACTGATAACAATTTAAAAGCTAATACTACTTTTTATTACAGATTGAAAATGGTTGAAATTGGCAAAATATTATACAGTAGTGTAAAAGCTATAAAAGTTGATAAATGGATAAATGAAAGTTTTGCAGTTAGCCCTAATCCTGCTAGTGCATTTATTGGTATAGTAGTAAATAAACTCAACAACAGTAATAACATTACAGTAAATATTTATAACGAAATTGGAGTTGCAGTAGCCACTCAAAACATAAGTAATCCAACTGTAGGCAACAGATATGATATATCTACATCTATGCTTGCAAGTGGTAATTATTTTGTGAATATTATAGATGCAAGTAATAAATCAGTATTATTTAAACAACAAGTAAGTGTAGTTAAATAGTATAAATTTATGACTGAAAAGCTGCAAAATCAACTAGATTTTGCAGCTTTTTTATGTGTTTATTACACATAATTTGTCTAGTTTATAAACATTAACTTTTTTTTAAGAAACAATGTAGGTAATTTGTACTACTTATTACTTATGAACGTATTAAAAAAAATACCAATTATAGCTTCTTTCTTACTTAGTAGTGTAGTTATTAATGCTCAATCTACTAAAGTATATAACGACCCTGATGCAGCATTTAAACAAGCCAAGGAGATGTATATTAAAGGAATGTATAGCCTAGCCTATAACGCCTTTAAAACGTTGCAAAACGAAGCTAATACACAGTCTTATTTTCCTAAATATTTAGCTAATGAAGTAGCTTATTACTGTATTGCTACAGCTCTTATTTTGGATGATGAAACCGCCGAAAGCAAAGCAAAGAATTATTTAGCAAGCGAAGTAAATGAAGCTCGTAATCAAATGCTGTATTATCAATTGGGAGAGTTTTATTTTAGGAAAAAAGAATATCAAAAAGCAATTGATGTATTTGCAAAACCTGGCATTGAAAACCTAAGTAATACAGAAATAGCTACATTTAAATTTCATAAAGCCTACTCTCATTTTGCAATACAACAGTTTAAAGAAAGTAAGCCTTTATTTAATTTAATACGTCAAATACCTAGTGACATTAATTATGTTGACGCAAATTACTATTATGGGTTTTTGTGTTTTTATGATAAACAATATAAAGACGCTTTGACTGCGTTTCTAATTGCAGAAAAAGATCAGGTGTATCAGAATGTTGTGCCTTTTTACATTGCTGAGATTTATTACTTTATGGGTGATAGAGACAAAGCATTAACTTATGTTGAAGATGCTTTAAACAAAGGAACTGCACAACTTTACGACTTGG
>JAPLER010000180.1:7027-10001 GCA_026391115.1 Bacteroidota bacterium
TTGATAAAAAAGAATATACGAAAGCACTACCTTATTTAGAATATTATGTTGCAAAAAATGAAAAAGTAAGACGAGAAGATTTGTATCAACTTGCATTTTGTTACTACAGTGCAAAGTCTTGGGATAAATGCATTGAAGGCTTTAAACAGTTGGGTGGCAAAGAAGATTCATTAGCACAAAACAGTATGTACTTATTAGCTGATGCTTATCTTAAAACAAGTCAAAAAGCAAATGCTAGAAACGCATTTTTATTTTGTGCTAGCAATACCAGCAACAAAGTACAAAAAGAAGTTAGTGCATTTAACTATGCCAAACTAAGTGAAGAATTGGGATACGTAGATATTGCTGTTAAAGAGTTACAATCTTTTATAAGCGAATATCCCAAAAGTCCATACCTAAAGGAAAGCAAGGAATTAATGTTTGTAGCATTAGCTAATACAAGCAACTATAAAGATGCATTGGATATGTTTGATAACATTGAAAAAACAGAAACTGTAAAAAAAGTATATCCAAAAATTTTATACGCTCGTGCAGTAGAATTGATTAATGAAAGAAGATTGGATATTGGAGATTCGTTACTAGATATTTTATTGAAAACTCCTTATAACAATCAACAAATACAACTTGCCAATTTTTGGAAAGGAGAAATAGCTTATAGAAATGGAAACATAGATAACGCAATTATCTATTACAAAAATTATTTGCAAAACACACAAGCCAATGCAGAAGTAAATGCAATTAATGCAAAATATAATTTGGGCTATTGTTATTTAAAAAAAGAAAATTATGCTGCTGCTTTACAAAATTTTGAACATATTACAAAGCAAGTATTTGCAGCATCTACTAGTATAGAACAAGATGCTTATTTGCGTAGTGCAGATTGCTATTTTATGACCAAACAATTTGCTACTGCACAAAAAATGTATGACAATGTTATAGCACAAAATTTAAAAACAGCTGATTATGCATTGTATCAAAAAGCAGTAATTGCAGGTGCTCAGGGTAAAAGCAATGAAAAAATTAGTTTACTACAAAGTTTACCAAAACAATATCCAAATTCTAGTTTTGGAGCAGAAGCATTAATGGAGATTGCAAATACTTACATTTTTGCTAAAGACTATGATAATGCAATTTCTATTTTATCTACACTTGTCAAAAGCAATGCAGCAAGCACCTTATATCCACAAGCGTATTTAAAATTAGGTTTAAGTAATTTTAATTTGGATAAAAACGAAGAGGCTTTAAAACAATTTAGCTATCTATCAAAACAATACCCTAACTCGCAAGAAGCTGATGAAAGCATAGAATACATAAGAAATATTTTTGTTGAAACACAACGCCCAGAGGAGTTTATTAATTTTATGAAACAAAATGGCAAGTTGATTTCTTATAGCGAAGAAGATAGTTTAACGTATCGTTCTGCACAACTTAGATTTCAGGATAATGACACAGCTAATGCAGCAAAGGGATATAAAAATTATTTGTACAAATTCCCTGATGGAAAATATTATTTGCAGGCAAATTATATTTTGGCAGAAATGAATATTGACAATAAAAATAAATTAGCTGCATTACCTTACTACGAGTTATTGGCTAGCAAAGCACCAAATAAATATGCAGAAAGAAGTGCCTTACAATCGGCACGTATTTATTACTTCGAAAAGCAAGATTATGCAAAAGCACAACAGTATTTTGCTCAAACAAAAACAATTGCTACGCAACAGGAAAATAAGTTAGAAGCTATGCGTGGCTTGCTGCGTTGCCAATATAAACAACAACTTTGGGCAGATGCACAAACCAATGCTAAGGAGTTATTAGCTGAAAAAGCTATTGCTGTTGATGATAAAATGATGGCTAATTTAATTATTGCTAAAGCCAATCAGTTGCAAGAAAAATTTGATGATGCAATTACTGCTTACAAACAAGCTTTAAGCATTGCTAAAAATGAGTTTAGTGCAGAGGCAAATTATAGGATTGCAGAAATTCAATATTTACAAGGTAAACTTACCGACGCTGAAAAAACAGCTTTTGATGCTATAAAAAAGTTTGGTAGCTATGAATATTGGTTAACCAAAAATTACATTTTACTTGGTGATATTTATTTTAAACAAAAAGATTACTTTAATGCAGAAGCGACTTTTAAAAGCATTGTAGAACACGCTGCAATAATAGATTTAAAAGCAGAAGCTCAACAAAAATTAGCAAATGTAATTGCTGAAAAGGATAAGGTAAATAAAGTTGAAACTAATTAAACAATTACTATTAAACAATAGTAAATTGATTAAATAACGAATATGAAGAAATTAATAAAAATATGCTGTCTTAGTTTTTTTGTAATACTTAGTGTAACAACATTTGCACAAAAAAAGATTAATAAAAAAACAAAAAAAGCTACCACTTCTAAAACAGTAAAAAGTAAAAAAGGTAAAGCTAAAAGTGGCATGAAACAAGTGGATGAAAATAATGCAGGTAATGATGAAGAAAATAATAATCAACAAACACAGGTTGGTGGGGGAAATGCAGCAATATCAAAAGATACCACCAAAGAAGGTGTGCTAACAATTACATCTTCTTTTAAACCAAGTTTACGCACTGCTGCAAAAATTAATTTTAATGCAACCACACCTGAGTTAGATACTACAAAACTTACTTTAACTTACAATATTCCTGCACAAAATTTATTTTTTAGTTATCAGCCAGTTGCGATAAAACCATTATCGTTAAGTGCAGATTCTAGTTTTGAGTGGCAAAATCATCAATACATAAAAGCAGGTTTTGGAAACTATTCAACACCCTATTTAGAAACAGGTTTATCCTTTGGACATCCTAATTCAACACTAATAAATATTTTAGGAAATTATGTCAGTAGCAAAGGCAGTATTGCGTTTCAAGAGTTTGCTAAAGCCAAATTAAATGTAAGTGCAAGTTTTGGTGCAATTGCCAATCACGAATTAATAACTACAGTTGGCTACAA